>DATLAV010000001.1:0-2657 GCA_035527235.1 Patescibacteria group bacterium
TTCTCAGCCATCTTGAGCCTCTCATCGACCATGTCGACGACCATTATCTTCCCCGCTCCGGCAATCTTCGCCGTGGCGACGGTGAGGAGCCCGATAGCCCCCGCACCCTGAACCACAACAGTTCCGCCCACTCCGAATCCCTCCCCGAAGGTCGGGAGGCCGGGGGCGTAGGCCCTCTCGAAGGCCCTGCTGCTCACAGCCATGGGCTCCGTGAGGACGGCAACCTCCGGCGGCACCTCGTCGGGGACCTTGAAGACCCAGAAGTGCTCTGCGTCGACGTATATCTTCTCCGCCCATCCACCGAGGAGGTGGGGCGGCTCGGTGCTGGTCATGTTGACGCCGAGGACCTTTCTGTTTGTGCAGAGGGTGGGCTTGTGGGGCATGAACCTGCAGAAGTAGCAGTCGCCACAGAACCTGTTGGTGCCTGGGACAGCGACGATGCGGTTCCCCTCTGCGAGCTCCTGCCCCTTAACCTCCATACCACGTGCGTCATCTCCGATCTCCTCGACGGTACCCACGAACTCGTGACCGGGGATCACAGGGAAAGGGATCGCCATTTTGCCCCCGTAGAGGTGCATGTCCGTCCCACAGACGCCGCAGAGTTCCAGCTTCATGAGTATGCCGTTTGCCTCAACCTCCGGTTCCGGATAGTCGGTCAATGAGAGCCTTTCCACGCCCTCAAGAATCGCAGCCTTGACCATGCTCTCGCATAAGTTTAACCCCCTTTAAACACTTGGCCTCCTCGGCGGAGGCTTCATATGCAGCTGTGGAGCCAGTTATAGAGTTTAAAATGTCAGAGAGAGCGGTCTTAAGAACGGGCATGGGCGAGATCGAGATCGAGTTTGACAGGGAGAAGGCACCGGTCACCGTGGAGAACTTTGTCAACTACGTCAAGGAGGGCTTCTTCGACGGCACCGTCTTCCACAGGGTGATCAGAGGCTTCGTGATCCAGGGGGGCGGTCATCTCCCGGACGGGAGTATGAAGGAGACCAGGTCTCCGATAAAGCTGGAGTCGAAGAATGGTCTCAATAACGACAGGGGCACCCTCTCCATGGCGCGGACCAACGACCCCGACAGCGCCACGAGCCAGTTCTTCATCAACCTCGTCGACAACGCCTCCCTAAATCCGGGGCCGGGGAACGAGGGCTACGCCGTCTTCGGCAAGGTGGTCGCTGGCATGGACATCGTCGACAGGGTCGCCAACCTCAAGGTGTCAAGCAGGGGCTACAACAGCGACTGGCCCGTGATTGACGTCGTCGTCGAGAAGGCGTACATGAAGTGACGGCGCAGGTCACCCCGACCTGATCTGCTCGGTTACCTCGTCCAGTGCGGGGGTCTCCAGAGAGGTCGAGGCCTTCAACTCCTGGAACTCGTCTGCGAGCACCCTCATCTCCTCCTGGACTTTCTCCCCGCTCTCCAACACGTACTCCAGATCCCTCCGCTTCAGGAGCCTCCTCGCGTAGGTCCCCGTGAGCATGTTAGGGACCTGCTCGATCCTCCTCAGGTTGCTGGGCAGCACCGGGATGTTCAGGGTTTTGATGACCCCGAGCCCCTCCCTCATCGCCTTCAGCATCAGGACGAGGGCGTCCCGGTCCTTTGAGAGCTTGTCCAGATCACGTCCTGCCCTGATGAAAGCCCCAGACAGGGGCAGCACGAGGGACGCGTGGCACTTCAGCCAGGCCTCCATGTTGGGGCTCACGTTCACCTCGAAACCTGCGCCCTCGAATACCCCCTTCAGCCAGCTCAACCTCTCGGACTCGCCGCCGTTGAGATCCCCCAGCCTGAGGGAGGGCTTCTCGCCGATGGCGTATTCAACTTCCCGCCCGTCCAGCTCCGCCTTGAACTCCGGGAACCCGAGGAGCACCCGCTCACGCCCCAAGAGCCTCACCATCTCCCCCGGCCCCTCCACGTTGTTCCCGACGAAGAGGACGTTAGGCGTCGAGATGTTCGCCGCCAGGAACGGGAGGGCGCCCGAGTAGAAGTTCTTGCCCAGGGCGACCATCACCAGGTCATACGCGTCCTCGGGGCCTAGTCTCTCAAGCAGGGGGACCCTGACTCGGGTCGTCTCCACCCCCTCGTAGGTCTTGAGGACGACCCTGTACCTGCTGAGGGACCTGAGGCGCCCGCCCCTCGCTAGGAGGGTGACGTCCAGCTTCGACTCGCTGAGCTTCCCGGCCAGGTAGCTCCCTATGGGACCTGCCCCGTAGACTAGGATCCTCATCTCACAACACTCTGTTCCGATGGCCGCCCCGTGGAGTGACCGGACGACGGGTTACATCGTATTATGGGGAGGGTTTGATATAAAAAATAACACTTATCACCCCCTCAAGGTACGTGGATTCTCCCGTCCGGCTTCACTGATTGATCTTCCATTTGAAATATGCCTGGACTATATCATGATCGAGGCTTATGGGTATGAGAAAGGCACCGTTCTATCAGGTCGACGCGTTCACGGGTGAGCCCTTCAGGGGGAACCCCACGGCTGTCTGCCTGATGCCGTGCGACCTAGAGGACTCACTCTGCCAGTCCATCGCCAAGGAGATGAATCTCTCAGAGACCGCCTTCGTAGAGGCGCTGGACGACGGCCACAGGCTCCGGTGGTTCACACCCGCGAGGGAGGTCCCCCTCTGCGGCCACGCCACCCTCGCCTCCGCTCA
>DATLAV010000002.1:0-5932 GCA_035527235.1 Patescibacteria group bacterium
ACGACGATCTGCCCCTCACCCCCGATGTTCCAGATCCCGCTCTTAAAGGCCACCATCAACCCGAGGGTGGAGATGAGGATAGGCGTGGCCCGGGCCAGAGTATGCAGTATGCTGTCCAATGAGCCCATCGTCGAACCGAAAAAGAGAGCGAAGATCTCAACGAGGTCGATCCCCAGGGAAAAGCTCGTCAACAAGAAGATGGTTGAGACCGTCAATGCAAGTATGCCGGTTATGTAAAAAGTGGATCTAACTAGGTTCCTCATGGATTCTCCCTCCAACATCCTAGATCAAGGGGTGCTTCAGCGGTTTCTTCCGAGCCGCCTCGGATTTACCATTCATCTATCAGCGGCACTTCGACCGTCCCGTCCAATATCTTTTCACGCAGATCCTCTGCGAACTCCTTCACGTCCTCGGACACCATGTTCCCGAAGGTCGGAATATCAAGGGACCTGTCTTCAAGGGATAAAGACATCTCGTAGTTCTCGGCTCTGAACTCGTCGAAACTGTCGTTCACGATGGCATCGAAGACCTCGTCAAGCAACACGTCCCACACCCAGCACGTGCACCCGATCATTGTGTCGGGGTGCTCGGAGACGATGTCCCGGTACTCCTGTATCGAGTAGATGCCCTTCTCCTTGGCCTCAAGGGTGCCGGACTCGTCGTCCATCCCCACAAACACCATGTCGCATCCCACCTCAACCAGGCTCGCGACGCTGTCCCTGGTCTTGATAGGGTCGACGTAGGCCCCTATGACAACCCTGAAGACCTCGATCTCCTCGTTGACATAGTGTGCTCCTGATCTGAAGGCGGCACTCATGAGCCGGGTGTCCCTGGGACCGGCTATCGCCTGGACCACTCCTAGCTTGTTCGTCTCGGTGATCTTCGCTGCGATGGCTCCAGCCCAGAAGCTGAGGTCCGACGCCTGGTACGCGTTGAACGCCACAACGTTCTCGGGGAAGTAGTCCGAGGAGATCGATGTGGACTCGTACTGCTGGATCCAGTAAACATCGGGGAAGCTTGGCGCCACAGCCCTCATCGCCTCCTCGAACTCGTCCGTCGTCAAGTAGATGACATCGTTCTTCCCCGCCAAAGTCCTCAGCAGGGACTCGAGCTGCGTGAAATCTATCTCCTCAGCCCAGGTGATCTCAAGGTTGTACTTCTCCTCCAGGTTGAGGACCGCGTTGGCTGCGGCGGGATCCCACAGCCCCTCATCGTGGAACCCCCACATGACTACAGCCACCTCCAGCTTCTCCTCTTCCTTCGGCCTAGTCAGCCAATACGCCGATGCGGTGGCAACCATTAACACGATGATCACGGGGACCAACCATTTTCGTGAAATTCCGCTATTTCCCATTTGATCTCACCTTGTTTCCTGTCATTCGTTCGGTTTACAGTTCATCTGGGTGCCTCTAAACAGTATATAAGTCATTATATAAGTGAGTTATAACATCGTTCTAGGAGTGACGCGAATGTCGGAGAGGAACCCCGCTCAAGTGAACACGGAGAACATCGTAATTGGTCTGCCCTGCGAGTACGTGACAACCCACCTGCTTCCCCTCGTCAGGAGGCTTCTCGCCCAAGAGCTGGTGAACAAGCACGGCATGAGCCAGATCTGGACTGCGAAGGTCCTGAACGTGACCCAGCCCGCTATCTCCAACTACCTCCACTCGGAGACGCGGCTCAGGAGAGGCGCCTTGGAGGAGGGTGTCGAGGATGCGG
Organism: Patescibacteria group bacterium; assembly: GCA_035527235.1. Lineage (GTDB taxonomy): Archaea > Thermoproteota > Bathyarchaeia > TCS64 > TCS64 > BS750m-G28. The sequence goes on from DATLAV010000002.1 coordinate 1,720, forward strand.
GGACCGCTATGGAGGGGCTGGCTGAGGACCTCATCAACGGCAGGCTGACCCAGTTCGATACCATGAGGAGGATATGCGGCCTCTGCGTTCAGATGAGGAGCTCAGGTCCCATCTGCTCGATGCATGGGGAGGATATTCCCTCAATCCTGCCCGACCAATGCTCCTACTGCCTGAGGGACCTGACGGAGATAAGACAGAAGCCCCTGGATGACTTCGAGTATGTCGAGGAGGTAAGGAGGGCCATCCGCCAGATAGAGAGGATCAGAGAGATGACCGCCCTCATCCCCGAGATCGGGATGAATATCGTATACGCCAGACCCGAATCTGAAAGCGTTGAGGATGTCGTTGGGATTCCCGGTAGAATACATCCCGTCGGCGGCAGGCCACGGGCATCCAGTCCACCTGCGTTCGGGAGCTCCAATCATGTTGCGAGAGCCGTATTGACCATGATGCAGTTCGAGCCCTCCTTCCGCTCTGCTATCAGCCTCAGGTTCGACTGGGAGTTCGTCGAGATCTGCAAGGAGCTGGGCCTGGTCGTCTCATCCTATGACCGGAAGGATGAGCCCCAAGACGTGAAGAGCGTCGATGGCAGGACCATACCTTGGGGCGTAAGACGCGCCGTTGAAGGAATGGATCAGATCCCTGAGGTAATCTACGATCTGGGGGACCTCGGCAAGGAGCCTATGATCTTCCTCTACGGTCACACCGCTAGCGAAGTCGCCCAGATGTCTGTGAGGATCGCTCAACTGTATTCGAGGAGACATTCAAACAGAAAAAGGGGTGGAAAAGATTCCCAGGTATAGCCTTATCTTTCGAGGCCCAGTCTATCGCTCATGCCTGACATTCTCAACGCTTTCAGGACCATGTATCCTAGGATTGAACCGGGTATGCTGCTTGCGGCAAACGCCACCCACCAAAAGGCTATCGTGAATGCTTTGCCAAGGTATGGTGCAACGACTAGGGCGCTTATGGTAGCTCCGATGAAGACGGTGCCCAAAGGCTCGGCTAATGCTGCGAAATCAGTTTTCTTGACGTACCTGTAGACGAGTCCAACGACTATGGCGCCGGGTATCCCTCCCGGGAATGCGTGGAGGGTTCCGATGCCCATCATATTCCTGATGACGCCGGTGAACAAAGCCATCAAGGCTGCGTACCATGGCCCCAGGAGCACCCCGGCTATGCCGTTGACCATGTGCTGAGCCGGGAAACATTTCGAGGTCCCTATATAGAAGTGTATAGGACTCAGAACCACGGTGACCGCCACGAGCACGGCAGCCAAGGCCACCTTCTTGGTGGGGATCGTTGACTCAACTTTCTGGGATGAGGCTGATGCTACTGCACCAGAATCCGGATTTTTATCTACGTTCATCTCTTTCCCTCCGCCAGTATTACCTGGATCAGGTTCCAAGGGTCGACGCGTTACGTCCTCTCAGCCAGGCTGTCGCCCAGCTCCCCTTCCTCTGAGTATATACCTGCGTACATATAAGATTATTTTAAAAAAAACAGTAAGCCCTTAGATAGTTTGGTTTCTGTGTAACCGTTAAAAATGTAATGACCATTCTTTACACGATGGGATCGGATAGTTACTCTGAAGAGCTCAAAGGAGCCGCAGCTGGGATCTGGAATAGGATCTACGGTCAGCCGTTCCTTCTGGAATTGAGGGATGGAACCCTACCTCTGGACAAGTTCAGCTTCTATATCGGCCAGGACTATATCTACCTCGTTGATTTCGCCCGGTGTCTGGGAATTGCGGCAGCGAAGGCGGAGGACATGGAGACCATGGGTGCCCTCGCTGAGCTCCTGAAGGCCTCCACCACCGTCGAGATAGAGATGCTGGAGGAACTCTCGAGGAGGTTGGGCATGGCTCCGGGAGATTTAAGGAGGACGCCGCCCGCCCCGACGAACGTCGCCTATACCCGGCACCTCCTCCACGTGGCGTACTCAGGCTCGGTGGGGGAGATATTGGCCTCCATGCTGCCGTGCATGTGGTTATATCAGGAGATCGGGGAGTGGATGATTGGTAGCCCGGGCCTCGACAGCAGCCCCTTCTACAGGGAGTGGGCGGACACCTACGTCGCCCAGGAGTACATCAACCTGGTAAATTGGTACCGGAACCTCACGGACCGTTCGGCCTCGGTAGCGGGGTCTAGGGAGAAGAAACTCATGCTACGTCACTTCTTACTAAGCAGCAGGTACGAATACCTGTTCTGGGAGATGGCCTACAAGAAAGAGGAGTGGCCCGTTTAGGCTCCCATCAATGGAGGTCTACGACGACGTCCATCCGGGAGGCTAGCCTTTCCATCAGATCTCGCTCTATCCTGGAGACGCCTGTCCCCAGATCCTCGGCGAGGCTGTCACCGTGGTAGCCGTTGGCGATGAAGGTCTCACACGCATCGAGGGCCCGCATGATCAGGTCATCGGAGCCGCATTGGAAAATGATGGATACGTCGTTCACCATCAAGATGGGCGTCGGATTCTCGATGTACTCCTGCAACAGGGGTCTGATGTTCTCCACGTTATTCTCCACTAATGATAACAACTCCTCCGGTGTGTCTGCCCTAAACCTCGGGGTCTCTACCCGTTCAGGCGACAGGTAGCGGACCTGCATGTAAGCCTCTGTGTATTCAGATATCCGCCCTCCGACGCTTCTCCCTTCATGTTCCTGAGACCGGGGCGCCATGTCGATGACGGTTATGGCCTTTGCGAGGCCCAGCCTGACGGCCTCCTCCAGCAGTCGGACGGTTAATCTTGTCTTTCCAGTCCTCACGTTGCCTCTAATCAGCGTCCTCTTCCCCTTGAGGTCGGCCAAGAAGTACTTTTCCGGCAGCGGTCGTCCCCTCAGGAGGTTGAGAGCTCCCGGGCAATCATGACGGCCCTCTCGGCCACCTCGACCGCAGTCTTCCCCACTAGAACTATCATGGGCTCTTTCCCCCAGTCCCCCAGGTGGTAGATGACGTCGGGAACCCGCCCGACGCGTTTTATGGCCTCCTGTGAACCCCAGAAGGTCGTACCTCCCTCCTTCTCCTTGACCTCGGGAGGCTCCTCCCGCCGGTCGTAGTAGGAGACCACAAAACCCATCTGCCTGCAGGTCTCCACCGCCTCCTCCGAGTACCTCAGGTTCATCCCGGCCCTGTAGGCCCGGTCGTAGGCCATGACAGCGAGAATAGTTCGAGCGATGTGCCCAGAGACACCGTAGGCTGGGCAGCCTGTGGCCCTTACGCCATTCGCCTTCCTGAAGAGCCGACCCTCAACTGCGGCGACGTCACTCAGACCTGTAGCGTAGGGAAGGGCCATGCCGACGTTCATCTGGACCTCTGCGACCAGATCCCTCATCTCCGGAGAGCCCTCGATGATGCCCACGGCTTCAGATACGTTCTTTAGAACCGTGTACTTCTCAGCCTCGTTCCACAGGTTCGCCATGTGGTTGAGAGGGCCATGCCCCTCGCCAATGCGGAGCCCGAACCTGATACCTCTGTTCACGAACTGCTTGGCCACGCCGACTGCCTCGGGAATGCTTTTCCCCTTCGCGAGCTCCGCCGCCACGGCCGATGAGAAGCTGCATCCTGTTCCATGGGTGTCCTTCGTATCATATCTCTCCGCCTCCAGGAGGGTGAAACCTCCGTCGTGGAGCAGAATGTCGACGGCCATCCCCTCCCTCTGCAGTATGTGACCTCCCTTGACGACGACGGCCTCGGGGCCAAGATCGATGATCTTCTCTGCGGCCCTCTTCCCGTCTTCGAGAGAGCCGATCTTCACCCCTGAGATGGCCTCGGCCTCCATGGCGTTGGGAGTGAGCACCGTCGCCAGCGGAAGAATCTTGTCGACGAGGCTATCCTTGGCCTCGGGTTTGAGGAGGACGGCACCGCTCTTCGCTATCATGACGGGGTCCACGCAGACAGGGAACCCGTATCGCTCGATCTCCTCGGCGACGACCTCAATTATCTCCCTCGTGTGGAGCATACCCGTCTTGGCGGCGTCGACGCCTATGTCGTCCGCCACAGCCCTTATCTGGGCCCGGATGATGTCCGGATCAATGTCCTGAACGGCTCTGACCTCCAGGGTATTCTGGGCCGTTATGACCGTTATGGCGGACATGCCGTGAACGCCGAGGGCTGCGAAGGTCTTCAGGTCTCCCTGTATGCCTGCACCGCCCCCAGAGTCGGAGCCGGCGATGGTCAGGGCGCAAGTAATCTTGGTCATATCATCTCCATCC
>DATLAV010000003.1:0-3297 GCA_035527235.1 Patescibacteria group bacterium
CTCGGGCAGCAGTCCCATCACCGCTGTATTGAAGTAGATCTGGTTCTTCGAACTCGGGAACTCGTCTTTAAGTTTCAATACATATCACACTCTTGGCTTCCTAGAATGTAGGTCGTCAGACGTTAAGCGTTTTGCGGTGGAATGAGCTCGATCTCAATCTGGAAACCCGTAAAGTCCCTCATCCCCTCGACCTCCGCCTCGACCATCTCAGACTCTTCAGCAGATAGCTTCCGGGACGGCATGAGGGTCAGCACCCGATTCTCCTTCGACTTTTTGATGCTCCAGGTCCCCGTCACCCTCTCGTTCACCAGAATCGTCGCCGCCACGTCCGCCCTCGGGAGGAAGACCCTACCTCTATCCCCCTGGTCGATAAAACGAGTCTTATCCCTGTGACCCATGATCAACGCGTCGAACTGGGGGAGGAGGCGGGCGAAGGGCTCAGGATCAGATTCTGTGAGGTCTGGCACGTCCTCCTTGAGCATGAGATAGGTCCCCCTTTGGCCCGAGATCAACACCTCCGTCAGGAGGTCCGAGATCTCCCTGAAAGCCGGCTTAACGTCGTGTACCCTAGCGCCTGTCCAGTAAGCGAAGTCGCTAAAGGAGGCAGGACCGTAGGATCTCAGGTACCTGACGGCGAGTTTGGTGAGCGCCTCCGTACCTGACAAGGTTCCCCCTTCTGAATCAGGCAACCATCTGTCGACTCTGGCGAAGCTGTGCTCTGTGCTGTGATGCCAGGGCCCCTTGGAGGCGGCGTGGCAGACCCTTCCTCTCAGGCTCATCTCCCTGACTACGCGGATGAGCGTCGGCTTGTCTATGCCCTGCCCGACCTCGTCCATGAGCCTGTTCAGGGTTAGAGGGCTTCCTTCTAGGGCCTCGAGGATTGAAGTGTAGAGGGGTTCCCAGGAGTCGGGGGCCTGCTTCCTCCCGGTCTTCACCGTCCACCTGTTCCACTCCTGCATGAGGCTCCTCTCCAGCCCCCGCCTGAACAAAGAATAGCTGCGTGCGGGTACGATGTGGACCGTGTCCCTCATAAACCAGCTGCGGATGAGGCACCTCTCCTCGTAGAGGGCGTTGGGTAGACGGTCGACCGTCAATCTCCGGACCCTGTTCCAGAGGCTCAGCTGATAGTTGAAGGCGCCCTGGGCGTTCAGCCCCATCACGTCGTCGACGACCTCCAGCATGCGTTCAACTGGAGCCCGCTCGACTAGATGGTGCCTCCTCAGGGTGAACCTGGCCGCAGCCTCAAGCGAGACCTCCAATCCCCTCTCTCCGTCGATCATTACATGTCTCCAAGGTTTTTGAATCTTAACGGTCTCGTGAACCTCATGCAAAGCCCCTTTGATTAGGGTGTCCCAGATAGATCTAACATTCGGCCAGTTATCGCATTTGGGGCGCAACGAATATTACCCGCCTATTGTCCTACGTGGTATTCCTCCCCGGGGAGGACCTTACTCTGAGAACTATGACCAGGATTGAGAGATCGGATGACAGACATCTTCGTTAAGAACGGATTCGTCCTTACGATGCAGGGCGAGGGTGTGGGAACCATAATGGACGGCGCCGTGGCCATCGAGGGCAACAAGATTGTCGCCGTCGGGAAGACTGCGGACCTCACGAAAGAATACGGTGGAATGGAGCACGTCTTCGACGCTAGGGGAAAGGCCGTCCTCCCGGGCTTCGTGGACGCCCATATCCACACCTCAAACACGCTGATAAGGGGAGAGGGACAGGACGTCCCCGAGATCGAGTGGATGCTCAAGACCCAGGCCCCCTTCGGCCCACACTACAGGCCTGGGGATCGTCTGCTCGGCAGTGCCCTTGGCGTTCTTGAGGCCGTCAAGTGCGGGACCACCTGCTTCGGAGAGATCGGGGGCAACATGGCCCCCGCAGCAGAGAAGGTCTTCGGCCCCTCCGGCGTGAGGGCCCACCTCGCAAACACCATCAACGAGATCGGCCCCGGCTCGAGGCCGGATCCCCATAAACCCTACATCTTCTTCGAGGATATCGGGGAGAGGAAGCTCAAGGAGAGCATCGAGTTCATAGAAAAATGGAACGGCGCTGTTGACGGCAGGATCACCACCATGTTCAGCCCCCACGCCGCCGACATGATGAGCGAGGATCTGCTTCTCCGGGTCAAGGAGGAGGCCAACAAGCGGGGCATGCTGTCCCACATCCACATCGCCCAGGGGGGCAGGGAGGCCATCCAGATCAAGCTCAGGTTCAACACCACCACGGTGAAGTACCTCGACAGCATCGGCTTCCTCGACAACACAATCATCGGAGCCCACTGCCACCAAACCAGCGACGAGGAGGTCGCCATGCTGGCCCAGAGGGGCATGCGCTACGTGAGCTGCCCGGCGAGCATCGGGGTTATCGACGGCATCACTGCTCCGTTGGCCCTCTACCTGGCCTTCGGCGGCGTCTCCGCGGGCATTGGCTCCGACCAAGCCAGCGGCAACAACCATCACAACATGCTGGTGGAGATGAAGGTCGCGGCCCTCCTGAACAAGTGCAGGCACACCGACCCCACTGTGCTCCCGGCTTGGAAGATGCTCCGGATCGCCACCATCGAAGGCGCTGAGACCATCGGCCTCGGCGACTCCATCGGCTCCCTGGAGCCCGGGAAGAAGGCCGACCTCCTCATCCTGAACCTGAAGGTCCCCCACATGATGCCCATAATCACCACACCGGTGCCCAACGTTGCACCCAACATCGTCTACAGCGCGAGGGGGGACGAAATTGAGACGGTCATCATAGACGGCAAGTTGGTGGTGAAGGACCACGTTGTGCTTACCATGAACGAGGAGAAGATCATGGAGGACGCCCAGAGGGCATCCACCGAGATCACCACAGCAGCCGCTGAGGACTACTTCAAGGCCGACTCCTACCTGGCGAAGGCCGTGAAAGCGGGGCTTCTCTAGCCCCTTTTATAAAAAAGGTCTATTTCTTCAGGAAGTCGGGCTGGGTGGAGTCGTACTTGAGGGCAGCCTCCCTGTCCCCTACGATCTCCTTCAGGTATTTCCTGACGTCATCCCTGTCCCAGTCCCTAGCCGCCTCGTGGGCGTCGATGTAGTTCTGGGGCATCGGATGGCTCCCCACCACAACTGGGAGGCCGACGACGTTCTCTATGTACTGTATGAAGTCCGGTATATAGGGGCACGCCGGGTAGCCTGCGAGGAAGCACGAAGCCAGATGGATGACCTCGGCGCCGTACTTCTTCATGTCCGCCGGGCTGAACTCCAGCCTCTCACCCGGGCAACCGCCACAGGGAATGAAACCGACGACGTCGATGGGCTC
>DATLAV010000004.1:0-10313 GCA_035527235.1 Patescibacteria group bacterium
CGGGGCCGAGCTGCGGGTGGTCAAAGTATGTCCAGTCGGCGAAGCCCTCTCCCCCGGTCTCCTTGCCGATCCAGGCGAGGAGCTTGAGCTCCTCTTCCTCGGCTAGATCCCCCGAGACGAAGCGCATCCCCCTCTCGTGGAAGTTGGGGAAACCGGCTCTGCTGGGCATGTCCCAGATCTCGATGCCAAACATGAGGAGGCCGAAGTGGTCGTACCACCAGTCCATGGAGCAGCCACTGCGGGCCACCCTCTTGTTCAGGGTCATCTCCTCGTTTGGTGAGAGGACAGGCCAGCCGCTCATCTCGGCGCCTATGGAGCCTAGGGCGTTGTAGACGGCGAGGTCCTTCTCGAGCCCCGCCTCCTCATAGTGCTTGTCGCTCCAGAGGGCGTAGGGGCGCATCACTATGCCGCTATACGTGTGGTATGTGAGGAGCCCCGAGATGTTCTTGTGATCGTAGAAGAAATTGGCCATCGCCCTCACCTCGGGCTCCCAGAGGGGGAAGAGGCCCCCCTGACCCGACTGGAGGGGCGACCATCCGGCGGGGAAGTTCCTGTTGGAGCCACCGATCCACCGGGACGGGGCCATCTTCACCTCGCCCTCGTCGTAGTTCTTGATGAGGCCCTCACCGTAGACCTTGTAGTAGACTCCCCCCTTCTCCTCGGGCTTCCTCTTGACTAGAACGCGCGGGTCCTTCTTGCTCACCCTCCAGTCGCCGTTAGGATCTCTGATCCTAATCTTCGTGATGGCGCCGTCACCGTCCAGGTCCACAGGGTAAAGCCCCTCACAGAACTCGTCCTCGAACGCCGGGTTGGGTATCCCACCGCTAGTCCTGCTGTATGGCGTGTTAAGGTAAATCTCGGAGCCGTCGGGGTTGACCCTCGGCATCACGTAGACCGCCTTGGAGTCCAGGAGCTCCGTAACGTCGGGGTCGTCACCGTACATTGAGAGGAGATGGTGGATCGCCTTGAGGCACGCCTCGGTGCCGGTGATCTCGCCAGCGTGGGTGTTGCCATCGATCCAGAAGCCGGGCTTGTCGTCCGCTGGGCCGGTCGCCTTGTTGGTGATGGCCAAGACCCAGAGGTCCCTCCCTTGGGGCGTCTTCCCGATGCTGCTCAGGGTCGCGAGGTCGTCGTGGTTCACGGCCCAGGCCTGCATGAGGTCGGTCACTTCCTTGTAGTCGTGATAGTGGTCGAACTCGATCTTCACCTTTTCAGGCATAACAATCGAGACTTACTCCTTTACAAGGGGTATAAAAAGAGGTGAGATACCCGGGAGTCAGGCCATTACGCCGTTGATAGCTCTGACGATCTTCTCCCTGTCGGGCAGAAGGTGGCTCTCCAGCACAGGGTTGAAGGGCAGCGGGACGTTGGGCGTAGCTACCCTGGACACCGGTGCGGTCAGGCTGCTGAAGCCCTTCTCGGCCGCGATGGCGGCCACCTCGGCGCTGAAGCCACACCTCTCGTAGTCCTCGTCCACGACGACGAGCCTCCCCGTCTTCTTCAGTGAGTTGAGTATCGTCTCCTCGTCAAGGGGGACGATGGTGCGGGGGTCGATGACCTCCACGCTCACCTTTTGCTTCAAGAAGTCCGCCGCTTCGATGGCCATGCCCACCATCCGCCCCGTGGCGACGACGGTGACGTCCGTCCCCTCCCTCACGAGGTTGGCGACACCGAAGGGCACCGTGTATGTTCCCTCAGGGACCTCCCCTTTCATCCTGCCGAGGAGCCTGTGTTCCATGAAGACGACGGGGCCGTCGTCCCTGATGCTGCTGATGAGTAACCCCTTGGCGTCGTAGGGGTTCGACGGGATGGCGACCTTGAGCCCGGGCATGTGGGCGAAGAGGGAGTAGAGGCTCTCCGAGTGGGTGGCCCCCGATGAGGTCCCCGCACCGTAGATCGCCCTCAGGGTCATCGGGACCTTGACGGCTCCACCGGACATGTAGGGGCTCTTCGCCATCTGGTTGAGTATCTGGTCCATGGCGACGAGGCCGAAGTCCACGAGCATGATCTCCACGACGGGTCTGAACCCTGCGATGGCCGCCCCGACGCCCATCCCGATGAACGCCGTCTCCGTGATGGGGGCATCCCTCACTCGCTCCCTGCCGAACCTCTCCTTCAATCCTTTCGTGGCGGCCCTCCAGCTACTGGAGACGTTCTCCCCGAACACGATGATCGATGGGTCGCGCTCCATCTCCAGGGCGTGGGCCTCGTTGAGGGCCTCGCCGTAGGTGATCTCCCTGACGGACATCTCAGGCGCCCTCCGCGAAGACGTCGGTGAAGGCCTCCAGTAGCTCCGGCTCGAGGCTCCTGACCCCGTACGCCTTGGCCTCCTCTACAGCCGCCCTCTCCTCGTCCAAGATCTTCTTCTCTATCTCTGGCGTCAGCACGCCCTCGACCCTCAGCTTCTCCCCGAAGAGGTGGATGGGACACCATTTCCTCTCGTCCTCCTCGGCCTCTATCCTGCCCTCCAGGTTCCCCTCAATCTGATGGACCTTAAACTCGAGGAGCGTCGGCCCTCCACCGGACCTCGCCCTCGCGACTGCATCTCCCACGGCTTCGTATACCTCCAGGACGTCCCATCCCACGTGGGATGAACCTGGGATGCCGTAGGCGGCGGCCCTCTCCGAGACGTCGTCGATGCTCAGCTGGGGGTAGTCGATCTCGTGGCCCAGCATTCTCTGGACCTCGGGGCTGCTGTTCTCGCAGACGAAGACGAGGGGGAGCTCCCAGCAGGCGGCGAGGTTGAGGGTCTCCTGAACCCCTCCCTGGTTGGAGGCGCCCTCCCCGAAGAAGGAGACCGCCACGCCGCCGTCCCCCCTCAGCTGGTGTGCAAGTGCGTATCCTGCCGTCATGGGGACACTGCCCCCGACGATGCCGTTGGCCCCCAGGGATCCTGAGTCGGGGTCGAAGGTGTGGTAGGGTCCAGACTTGCCCTTGTTGAAACCCGTCCTCTTGGCGCAGAGCTCCGCCATTAGCCTATTCATGTCGCAGCCCTTCGCCACGAGGTGGCCGAGGGGGCGGTGGGTGCTCCCGATCTGGTCCTCGGGGCCGAGGTGGGCGCAGACTCCCGCGGCGACGGCCTCCTGGCCCGTGTAGAACCCGAATCGGGCGGGGATCTGCCCGTCCTTGATGAGCCTTCGTGCGCCGTTCTCGAAGGTCCTTATCCGCACCATCGTCCTGTAGAGTGCGAGTTTGGTTTCCTTGTAGACGTCCAAATCGATCAATGCTGATTATCTGCCTATGCCAATTTAGTGTTTTCTAAGCCCCGCTCAGGGTCACTCGACGGGGGCCGAGGTCAGGAAGCCCCACCTCACCTCGTCCTCCTGGGCGGTCCTCACCTGCCTGAGGAGTAGCAACAGGTTCAGGGGCAGCAGGACGAAGAGGGACAACTCCACGGGCGCCAGATTCCAGAGGAAGTGGAGGGGGACCACTACCACGAGCCCGGCGAGCAGGTCGGAGGGGACGTTGTACCCCCGTAGCACCTTCGCTAGGCCGACGCTCCTCCCCGCCATCGCCGTCCAGACGATGTGGTTGAAAGCCGCCGCCGACCTGATGACGATGGCTAGGAAGGGTGGGATACCGCCCTCCATGATCATGCCACCGATGTAGTAGACATTCTCTAGCCCGGCGAAGCCAGCCCCGGCTGCCGCGCCATAGATCATACCGTCAAGATGGTCGTTCAGCTCCGACCCGAAGAGCTTGTGGCTGGTGATCCAGTAAACGCCCAGTAGCTTGAGGGGCTCCTCAACGAGGGCGGCTCCTGGCGCCCCGAGGAGGGGGAAGAAGATGAGGCTGTTCAGGAGCCCTGCGAAGATGGTGCAGAAGGCCCCCCAGCCGAAGGTAAGGGCGATGAGGGGGAGGGGCTCCTCCTCATACCTGTCGTTCCTGAGCATCCACGCGAGGTAGAGGAGAGGGGCCGCGAAGCCCGAGACGGTGTAGCCGAAGTAGGTGAGCCAGTCTCCTCCGTAGCTCACAGTGAGGCCCGTCACTGTCATCAAACCGCCGAGGATTATGAACTTGAACATCGGAGTCGTCGGGCGCCTCGTGAAGACCGTTGACGAAGGCGTCTCTCTGATGGGGGATGGCCTCTGCAGGCTCCTCCAGGCCTCTGAGGCGAGGTATCCCAGAGACACCTCATGAAGCACATCCTCAGTGTCATCCCCTGCATCTGTAATAGGGTCAAGTCTGTATCCGCAGTAGGGGCAGAAGTTGGAGTCCTCTTCTATGGAGGCACCGCACTCTGGGCAGCTTCGGAAATTGGGCACCGCCTTCCGATTATAAGCGGCTGGGGGCAATATATCTATGCCTCTGACCCCTAGATGAGCCCGAGACCCTTGAGGACCATGATGACGGGGATTAAGGTCAGCGTGGCAGTCGTGTCAGACATTGTCGTGATGACGGGTATGACGACGTTGTCAGGGTTGAGCCCCCTCTTGAACGCTTGATGGGCGACGGCCAGGGAGACGAGGGAGATGGGTATGAAGCTCGTCAGGTTTGATAGGAGGGCGATCTCCATCAGCTTGCCCAGGCTGACCCTGGGCGTGGAGTAGGCTATCAGGTAGGTCGTGAGCGCGAAGACGGCGTGCATCCCGAAGGCAACCGCCTCGATCTGGAGCACCTTGGTGGCCGCCTCCCTTACCTCCTCTCTCAGGCTCCTGACGTAGCCCAGCGCGAGGGAGGTCGTGGTCGTCGAGCCGATGATGGACCCGATGTTCCCGAGGGCGTTCGTTAGGGCCGGGTAGAGGACCATCACCCCCGGGTACCTGAGGAGGCTCGCGCTAAGGCCTGAGAGGAAGACGCCGTTGACGCTCCCGAAGAGGCTGGACATGATGACCACCGTCGTCCCCTCCCTGATGGTCTGGAAGAAGAACTTGACCCGGCGGTTCTGCCAGGAGATGAGGGCCGTCGCCACGATGATGGCGAGGAAGAGCGTCCATAGGAGGATCATGTACGCCCCGCCCCCAAGCACCATGAGCACCGTCGAAACATAGGCAGCGGTCACCACAATGTCGTTGACGGACGCCAGGATGGGGTAGACGAGGATGTCGGGGTCGAGCCCCCTCCTGAAGGTGACGATGGCGATCACCGACGTCAACGGGATGGAGAGGGCCATCGCCAGGGAGCAGGCCACCGGGGGCACCACGACGAAGATGGGCAGGTGCGCTAGTGTGACCTTGCCCAGGGCGGCGTTCAGGGTGAACGAGAAGAGCCCCATGGCGAGGGTGTCGATAAGGGTGATGGAGAAGACGGCGCTAATGAGCTGCCGGTAGAGGGGCGTGTTGTCCCTGATCTGGGGCTTAATGAACCCAAGGTGGAGCATCGTCGCGAGGTTCCCAGAGAAGATACCGCCTATGCCCCCCCTGATGGTGAGGATCGGCGGGAAGAGGGCGAGGATCCACGACGCCGCCTGGAACTGGGGAGTGAAGAGTGAGATGAGGCCCCCTGCGAAGAGGCTGATAATGTTGAAGGATAGTGCGATCAGGGTCTGAGCTGGGATAGAGTCAAAAAAATGCCTCCTCGGCCCGGGGGCGCTCACTGTTGTCCCAAGACTCTAACCTTCTCATAGTGCTTCAGCAGGACCCTGTAAGTCCTAGCGTAGAGTAGCGATCAAACCCCTTAAAAAGGTATCATAGGTCGGATGTTGCATGTCTTTTCCGTAATCGGTGTCGGATCTCGAATTAGGGACTGAGTATTCGTTTAAGGAGTTGGTAAAAAAAGGGGACGTGTAGAAGGTGTCATTCAGAGCTTCTCTACCTTCTCCTTGGCGTCCTTCATCGTGTTCTTGCCGTGGGTGATCAGCAGTGCGTCGAAGTCGTAGTCCAGCAGCCGCTTGATCTCCCGCCTCGCCTGGTCGGCGTCCATGCAGTAGCGTTCAGGTGGTGACTCGAGGGTCCCCTCGTCGTCGCCGAAGATGGTGTCCCCCGCGATGAGAGCCCTCTGCTTCGGCAGGTAGTAAGACACGTTCCCTGCGGAGTGCCCTGGGACGTGGACTACCTCGACACCGCAGTAGGGGAGGACCTGCTTGTGCTCCAGCCCCTCGACGGGGACGCCCCTTGAATCCTGGATTTCCCCGGCGTCCCCCTTGTGGGCCATGACTTTGCATCCCGAAAGCTCGACGACCTTGGCGAGGTTCGCCACGTGGTCGCCGTGCTTGTGGGTTATCAGGCAGACGTCGATGTCCCTCCACGACTTTCCCATCCCCTTGAGCTCTGCCTCTATCTTCTCCAGCGCCGGATCCCGCATCCCTGTGTCCACGAGGACCAGGCCCTCCGGGCAGTCTAGGAGCCAACACTCAAGGCTCAGCCCACCCCCCTCAGAGAGGTTTATGGAGTGGAGTCCTTCAAGTACTTCAACCATACAACATCGTGACCGTAATGGTCCAGAAAACATAAAACAACTTCGTTTCCGGGGCGTTCAGGTCTAGAGGATGCGAACCGACTTATACTCCTCAGGGGATATTCCTCTGATTTATTATGGTCAACCTGGTTTTCGACCACTATCACGGCTACGACGAGATGACGGAGACCCTCAAGGGCCTCGCTGAGGAGCACCCGTCCATCTGCGAGCTCTACTCGATAGGGAAGAGCACCGCAGGGCGGGAGCTCTGGCTCATGGAGCTGACCACGAAGTCCACGGGCGACGCCTGCGATAAGCCCGCCGTTTACGTCGACGGTAACACTCACTCAGGGGAGGTGACCGGGAAGGAGGTCAGCCTCTGGATGATCAAGTACCTTCTGGAGGGTTACGGGAGGGACGACGAGATCACAGGGCTGCTGGACACCCGCTGCTTCTACATTCTGCCCTGCCTCAACCCCGACGGAGCGGAGATCTACCTGAACACGCCGTACAAGAGGACGGGAGGGGGCATCCCGAACCCCGAGTTCGAGTGGAAAGAAGGACTCTACGAGGAGGACGTCGACGGCGATGGCTTCATCACCCAGATGAGGGTCAGGGACCCCAACGGCGACTGGAAGGTCAGCGATGAGGACCCGAGGATACTGGTGAAACGGGAGCCCGACGAGTTCGGGGGCGTCTACTACAAGGTCTACGGGGAGGGGCTGATCCGTGGCTACGACGGCGGAGAGATAAAGCTGGCGCCGTCCCGGTGGATCGGGGGCACCAACAGGAACTGGCCTGAGAGGTGGAAGCCGGAGAGCAGAGCCTACGGCGTCGACGTCCCCCTGGACGAGCCCGAGGCCCGGGCGCAGGCCGACTTCTGGAGGACTCATAAGAACATCTGTGGCGGCCTCGCGTATCACACCCACGGTGGCATCATCGTACGCTCCTCTAGTGCCGTCGGCGACGAGGAGCTCGACATCAGGGACATCGCCACCTACGAGTTCATGGGAGAGATGGGGACGGAGCTCACAGGCGAGTCGAAGTACCCGAGCGTTGGAGGCAACAGCGCTTTGTTCACCCTTGACCCCCAGAAGCCCAGGGTAGGGACGGCGAAGGACTTCTTCTTCGACATAATGGGGGTCTACGCCTGGACCTACGAACTCTGGGACTTCGCCGGCCACGCCGGCCTCGGCAACTTCAAGGAGAGGGGCGGCATCAGGTTCGGCCGGGAGGACAACAGGACCGAGGAGGAGAACCTGAAGTTACTGAAATGGAACGACGAGGCCCTGGACGGTGACGGCTTCTCCGAATGGACTCCTCGCGACCACCCGCAGCTGGGCCTCGTGGAGATCGGCGGCTGGAAGGACAAGTTCACCTGGAGGAACCCCCCTGACAAGTTCATCGAGGAGGAGTGCGCGAGGGCAGGGACCTTCATGATCGCCTACGCCTCCCTGACCCCCCTCATCGACCTCAAGGTCGAGAAGGAGGATCTCGGGTCGGGCTTGTACAAGGTCACCGCAGTTGTGAGGAACGACGGTTTCCTGCCAACGAACATCACAGAGCAGTCGAGGAAGGCCAACATCGCGAAGCCTATCACCGTCGAGGTGGAGTACGGCGGAGGCGTCGAGGTGCTCATGGGCTCGAGGAAGGCGGAGCTCGGTCATATCGAGGGGAGGAGCGACAGGCTCCCGGGCAGGTTCTACACCAACCTGGGGCCCAAGAGGGATCCCCCAGGCCGTTACTTCGGGGGAATGTACGGCCAGGGAGGGGACAAGTCACTGAAGGCTGCTCAGTGGCTCCTCAGAGTGAAGGGCGGGAAGGCCGAAGTGACCGTCGTGGCCAACTCCGAGAAGGGCGGAGTCTTAAGAAAGAGAGTGGAGTTAGAGGGATGACCCCTCAATCCCCATTTTAAAAAAAATTAGAGGTACTTGGCGAACCAGTCGACGTGCCTCTGGTAGTAGTCGACCTTGTTGGAGGGCTTTTTCCTGATGCCGTGGCCCTCCCCCATGTACCTGACCAGCATGGTGTCGACGCCGAGGCGTTTCACCGCCTTGAACATCTCCTCGCTCTGCCCGATGGGGCAGGTGTAGTCCGCCTCCCCGTGGAGCAGAAGCAGGGGTGTCACCACGTTTCTTACATGGGTGATGGGGCTCCATTGGGCGAGGAGCGCCAGGTTCTCGTAGGGGATCCCGTTGAACTCCTGCTCCATGAGGCTGGAGACCGCTGAGGTACCGGCGAAGCTGAGGAGGTTGGTGACGCAGGCTCTGGAGACCGCCGCCTTAAACCTGTCCGTCTGGGTAACGACCCAGTTGGTCATGTAGCCACCGTAGCTCCCGCCGGTGACCCCGAGTCTCTTGGCGTCTATGAATGGGAACCTCTCGATGGCGACGTCGAGACCGAGCATCAGGTCCCTGTAGTCGCCGCCGCCCCAGTTGAGGACGCAGCCGTCGCTGAACGCCTGGCCGTAGCCGCTGCTCCCCCTCGGGTCCACCATGACTACGACGTAGCCCGCGGAGGCGACTATCTGCACCATCTCGTTGAAGCTGTATCCGAACATGCCGTGGGGGCCGCCGTGGATGTACTGGAGGGTTGGGTACTTTCTACCTTCCTCGAAGCCCCTGGGCTTCACTATATAGCCCTTCACGTCGTAGCCGTCGAAGGTCTTGAACCAGTAGGCCTCGGAGTCGCTGACGTGGAAGTCCCTGAGGAAGCCGTTGACGTCGGTGAGCTTGGACTCTCCCGTCCCGTCGACGGAGGCGATGTGCACCTCAGCCGGGTGGATGGCGTCGACCTTCAGGTAGGTCACTTTGCCGTCGGTGGAGATACTCAGGTCGCCTCCCCGGTAGATCTGCCAGTCCCCCGACATCACTTCTACTATCTCTCCTCCCTCGGGGCTAATTGAAAGAAGGGGAACCCTGCCTCGATCGCCTGCCGTGAAGAAGATGCGGTCGCCCTTGGCGGACCATACGAATGATGAGCAGGGTCTGTCCAGCTTGCTTACGAGGTCCTTGAAGCCCTCACCATCTGTGGAGATCAGCCAGAGGTGGAGATCCTCGTGGACACTGTCGTTGCTCGTGTCCGCCCTAGTCGTGGCGAGGTAGGCGATGTACCTGCCGTCGGGTGAGCACTGGGGCTTGTAGGCCGCCCCCAGGGTGCAGGTGATCTGGCGCTCCTTCTTTGTCTCGACGGAGACCGCCCAGACGTCGTTCCTGACGAAGAGGTCACTCTGTTCGCTCCTGTCAGAGACGAAGATAACCTCCCGGCTGTCCGCCGACCAGCAGATGGAGTGGTCGTCGTGGTCCCCAGAGGTGAGCTTCTCCGCCTCTCCCCCGGAACTGGGCACTACGAAGACGTGGGTCCTCGTGAAGTCCATGAAGCCTGTGAGGTGTTTCATCATCAGCCTCTCCATGATGACGATGTTCTCTTGGTCCGGCTTCGGGTCGTCCGTCGCCGTGAAAGCCAGTGCCGAGCCGTCGGGGGCCCACGCCAGGGTCTCCCCCGCCCTGTGGATGAAGGCGTTGCTAGTCTCGAAGCTCACGAGGGTGCGTCTGCCGTTCCCCTCCGGGTCGACGAGGCAGAGATCTCTCTTTCCCTCGTTGGTTGAGTAGAAGGCGAGGGTCCTGCTGTCGGGTGACCATCGAGGGGTTCCGCTCTTGCTGTCGTCCGTGACCTTGAAGGGCTTGGAGTCAGCTGTGGAGACGACCCAGATGTCCCGCTTCTGCTTGTCCTCCTCCATGTCGAACTCGGAGACGACGTATGCGACCCATCTTCCGTCAGGTGAGATCCTGGGATCCGAGACCGTCTTGATATCCACCATATCCCTCGGAGTGATTGGTTTCTTTAATGCGCTCATGGGTACAGGGTATCGGGCCTTTGATATTAAAAGACATGCGCCCGGCAGGATATTCACTGGGTTTCTTAGTTTCCTGAAAAATGGTGGAAAAAGGGTTAGAGGGGGGCGTTGAAGTGGCTGA
>DATLAV010000005.1:0-4316 GCA_035527235.1 Patescibacteria group bacterium
GGACGAGACCCTAACTGTTAAGATAAATGTATTCTAAAATAAGGTGGATTTAGGGACAAGTCAGCGCGCATTGCAGCTAAGGTCCAAGCCTAAAGATAAATAGATGTAGTGTACTTTTCATGCGATTCGATTATGTCTGAATTTGATGTTCTGATAAAGAACGCCCAGATCGTCGACGGCTCAGGCAAGGCCCCGTACAAGGGCTCCGTCGGCGTGAAGGGGGGAAAGATCGCCGCCCTCGGCGAGGTGAAGGGCGACGCTGTCAAGGTGGTGGACGCCAGGGGGATGTACGCCACCCCAGGCTTCATTGACGCCCACAGCCACGGTGACGGCACCATCCTGTTCTATCCCAAGTGCAACAACTATGTGATGCAGGGAGTGACCACCTTCATCGGCGGCCAGTGTGGCGGCTCCCCGGCGCCCGTCGGGGAGATGAGCGGTCTCCCCGGCCTCACTCGGGACTACCTCCAGGAGCTGGAGCCCCACAAGTACTACCCGGAGAAGACGATCTTCCCCATCGAGCAGGTGAAAGCCCTGATGCAGGAGAAGTTCGGCTGGAGCATCTCCTGGAACACAATGGGGGACTGGTTCAAGGTCGTGGAGGACAAGGGGGTCTCCATGAACTGCGCTCCCCTGGTGGGCCACGGCACCGTCCGCCTCAAGGTGATGGGGAACGACTACAAGCGCCACAGCACCGAGGAGGAGCAGGCAGAGATGGCGGTCCTCATCAGGGAGGCACTTGACGACGGCTGTATCGGCATGAGCAGTGGCCTCGACTACGACCCCAGCGTCTGGGCCCACATGGACGAGGTGAACGGCCACGTCGCCATCCTCAAGGAGTACAAGAACTCCGTCTACGCCCCCCACTGGAGGCGCACCGGAAGGAGGAGGGACGTCAAGTTCGGTGACACCAGGAGCAACAAGGTGGATGGCATCCTCGAGTCCATAAACACCTGCCGGGTCACCGGCGTGCCCACCCATCTGGCCCATCTGACGCCGGGCTGGAGGCTAGTGCCCGAGGGCAACGACGAGATGGAGGAGATGAACATGAGGGCCACACTGAAGTTCATCGACGACGCCCGGGAGGAGGGCCTTGAGCTCACATACGACTCTATGCCCTGGTTCATACTGGGCGGCTTCAGCGTGATGCCCTACCTGAGCAGCCTGCTGACCCCATGGCTCCGTGAGCAGGGGAGCAGGAAGAAGTTCAGTGAGTGGCTGAAGGTCCCCGACTACAGGAAGGAGGTCCAGGACGCCATCTCAGGAGGCAAGTGGTTTATCAGACTCGCCTACAACCCCAACACCAACCCCCAGTGGGCGGAGAACATCTGGGTCGTCAAGCACAAGTCCCCGGGCTGCGACAATAATACGGTCGCCATGATCGCCAAGGAGAGGGGGAAGGGGCTGATGGAGACCTACTTCGACCTCATCTGCGAGGACCCAGACGGAAGAGGCGTAGCGGTCGGAGTAGCGGAGAGTGGCAACTTCCCGTGGAAGCCCTACAGGGCGCTCTTCTTCCAGCACCCCCACGGAGCGCTCAGCCTCGACCAGTCCGTGGTCGACCACACCAGGGAGCAGAAGACGCCACCCTACTCGCTGCCCGGCATCAACCCGTTCAGCGCCTTCCCCGGCTTCCTGATAAAATTCGTCAGGGAGATGAAGATCTTCACCATAGAGGAGGCGATAAGGAAGATCTCGACGAACGCCGCCGAGCAGCACTACCTGAATGGTAAGGGCAAGATTCTGCCCGGCTTCGACGCCGACATCACAGTCTTCGATCTAGATAAACTGAAGGTCCTCGGGGACCCCGTCGAGCCTCGAAGATATCCTCAGGGCATCAGGTACGTCTTCGTCAACGGTGAGACCGTCGTAGATAAAGGGAAGCACACGGGCGCCACCCCCGGAAAGATCGTGAAGAGGAGCACTTAGGCTCCCTTCAAACCCCACACATTTAGATACACCTTTTTTCAATATTCTTCTGAACCGCCTTGGTCCTACTGGAGAAGACCATAGATCTCGAAGTCCCCGATGGATTCAGCTTCTGGACTACCGTGGGCTTCAGCGGATGGAGGGAACTCGCTCCGTACCAATACGTTAAGGGAAGCAAGTCCCTAGTCAGAATTCACGGGCTGAGCGATGGCAAAGTCGTCCGCATCACTGCCGAACAGGGGGCGGAGGACGCCATCACCCTGTCTCTGGAGTCGGTGGAGGAACTGGACGGGAACGACCTGGAGGAGATCAGAAACTCCATGCGCACCTCCCTGAGCATGGACTTCGATCTCACATCCTTCTACGATCTCATCGAGGGGTATCCCGAGTTCAGCTGGGTAGCGGAGATTGGTCTGGGGCGGGGCCTCAGGTCTCCCACCGTCTTCGAGGACGTCGTTAAGACCATCTGCACCACGAACGCCAGCTGGGGCCTCACCAAGGGCATCTGCAGGAGGCTCTGCGAGAAGCTGGGGGCGCAGCTTGAGGAGGGTATCTCAACTTTCCCGACGCCAGGGGCGCTGGCGTCAGCCACCGAGGAGTTCCTGAGGAGGGAGGTAAAGTCAGGGTACAGGAGCCGCTACCTCATGGAGTTGGGCGTGAAGATCGAGAGCGGGGAGCTGGACCCCGAGGCGTGGTGGGGCAGTGACGCCGACATCTCGAGCCTCAAGACCGAGATCCTCGCGATGAAGGGGGTCGGGGAATACGCCGCCAACAACATCCTTCAGCTTCTGGGGAGGTACGACTTCCTCGCCCTGGACAGCTGGATGAGGAAGAGGTTCTCTGAGATCTACGGCGACGGTGAGCCTGTGACCGATGACGAGATCGAGGAGCACTACGCGCAGTTCGGTCGCTGGAAGGGGCTGGTCATGAACATGGAGATGACGAAGGAGATCAGGCTCTCCGTGAGCCCCTGACGCCGCCCCGATCGTAAGTGTCAATTACCCTACGGCACTATCTGAAACATGTTATGAGCGATTCATTCATGGGCGGAGGCCTCCCAGGGCTGCCGAGGCTGAGGAGCCACAGAAGAAGAAGGGTCTCAAGCTACGACAGGACCGGGGGGAACAGGGACTTCTTCGTCATCCCCGCCGGGGAGACCGCCATTCTTGCTGAGATGGAGGGAGCCGGATGCGTCAAGCACATCTGGGCGACCATCAGGAGCAGCGAGAAGTGGTACCTGAGGAAGCTGGTGCTCAGGGCCTACTGGGACGGTGAGAAAGAGCCCAGCGTCGAGGCCCCCGTCGGTGACTTCTTCGGCATAGGCCACGGCGTTACCCACAACTACGTCTCGGCACCCCTCCAGATGAGCCCCCAGGACGGCAAGGGGTTCAACTGCTGGTGGCCGATGCCCTACGGCGACGGGGCGAGGATCACCGTGGAGAACCAGGGCGAAGAGGAGTGCGCCGCCTTCTACTACTACGTGGACTACGAGGAGCACGACGACCCCGACCCCGAGGCGGGGCGGTTCCACGCCACATGGCACAGGGAGAACCCGACGGACGGCGTCCCCGAGGAGGGGATGGACAACAGGGCCTGGATGTTCACAGGGGAGAACCCCGACGGCGCTGGAAATTATCTACTCCTGGAGGCGGAGGGGAAGGGTCACTATGTCGGATGCAACATGAACGTTCACAACCTCAGGGAGACCAAGGAGTTCAACTGGTACGGGGAGGGCGACGACATGATCTACATCGACGGAGAAAAGCTACCCCGCATCATCGGCACGGGTACCGAGGACTACTACGGCATGAGTTGGTGCCCCACCCAGGAGTACTGCGCCCTCTACCACGGGCTGCCCCTACCTGGCGGCCCCAACTGGAGCGGCAAGGTGACCTGGTACAGGTATCACATCCTCGACCCCGTCTACTTCGAGGAGTCCATCAGGGTGACCATCGAGCACGGCCACGCCAACCACAGGAGCGACGACTACAGCAGCACGGCGTACTGGTACCAGACCGAGCCCCACAAGAGGCTGAGGGACCTGCCCCCCGTCACCGAGAGGCTGCCGAGGGAGTGAGATGAGGGTCGGCGTCTTCAGCCCCAACGACCCCCGGCCCTGGGTCAGGGAGGACAACATAGGGCACATGCTCGCCCAGGAGCACCTCATCGTCAACTTTCTGGAGCGCTCCGGCGTCGATGTGGTGAGGGGTGGCAAGGGCCTCCCGGAGATGGACCAGATAGCTTGGAACACGGGCCTCGTCAACCGGCACATCAGAAGGATAGCCGCCGGGAGCCCAGCGGCACTCGTCATCAACCAGGGGTCCTGGACATTCCCCTGGGACTCCGTCGACGCCGTGAAGAGGTTCATGGCCGAAACCGACGACATC
>DATLAV010000006.1:0-20405 GCA_035527235.1 Patescibacteria group bacterium
TACAACATAGGCATGGGCCACCTCCCCCATGCCGCCAGGAGGAACCCGGACGTCACCCTCGTCGTCCACAACAACATGATCTACGGCCTCACAACGGGGCAGGCCTCCCCCACCAGCAAGCAGGGCCACCGCACCAGGACGACGCCGAGAGGGGTCTTCGAGCCCGACGTGAACCCCCTCGCCCTGGCTCTGGCCAGCGACGCCTCCTTCGTGGCCCGGGGCTACGCCGGCGACATGCGTCACCTGGCGTCGCTCATGGTGGAGGCGATGACGTTCAGGGGCTTCGCCCTTATCGACGTGCTCCAGCCCTGCGTCACATGGAACAGGGTCCAGACATACGAATTCTACAAAGACCGGGTCTACAAGCTGGAGGAGACCGACCACGACCCGTTGGACCTGAGCGCGGCGCACAGCAAGGCCCTGGAGTGGGGGGACAGGATACCCGTAGGTGTGCTCTACAGGAGGGAGAGGCCGGTCTACTCCGAGAGCTTCCCGCAGATGCAGGGGGCCCCCATGGCCAGGAGGGAGGTCGGGGGCGTCGACATCTCGAGGCTCCTCAAGGAGTTCTCCTAGCCCACCTGAAACAGGGTGTCCCCTACACCTTATCTTTGAATAAAAAATGGTTTTATTGGTTATCCAATCGCTATTTGATGAGCGTCTTGGCGGACTCCACCAGCTTTGCAGCGACCTTAGATGAGATGTCGGCCTTCTTCGACAGCTTCTCAGGATCTGCCTTCGCCAGGGCGTTTGCGGTCTTAAACCCCGCCTCCTTGAGCTTCGCCTCCGTCACCTCGCCGACGCCCTTTACCTCTGAGAGCTTGACGGTTTTCGTCGTCGGCTTCGTAGCCGCCTTGGGCTTGTACTCCTCGGCCTTTTGCTTCTCCGGGGCTTTGACCTCAGGCTCGGCCTTGACCTCTTCAGGGGCTTTGACCTCGGGTTCCCGGGGTACCTCCGCTACGGTTTCGTTCTTGCTGAGGGTGATGGAGATCGTCGAGACGCCCCTCGTCCCTCCGCCCTCAACGGGCATCTGCTCAGTCCCCAGCTCGATCCGCTTCACCTTTAAGTCTTTCAGGTAGCGGTTCCTGGTGATCTCGGCGACGTCAACGGCCCTTGAGATGGTCCTGCCCCTCGCCTTGAGGGCGACGTCGTGTGCTCCCTGGTTATTGAAGGCGGTTAAGAGCGCCATGACGTACGCCATGGGCGGCTTGTTTCCAACGTACACAGTGTCGATGTCTGACATATCGTTCCAATGCTAACTTTTTCACAGGCTTAAAAGTCTTGAGAGGCGCCCTATTGGGGCTAGATCACGACGGGGTGGTCGGGCCTTCCCCCCTCTAGGACCCTGAGGACCCCCTTGGCGACCTGGGTCGCCATCCTCCGCATCGCCTCCTGGCTACTAGCCCCCAGGTGGGGCGTCAGGATGACGTTGTCCATCGACGTGAGGGGGCTCCCCGTGTCCAGGGGCTCCACCTCGAAGACGTCCAGGGCTGCGGCCGCCAGCTTCCCGGACCTCAAGGCGTCTATCATGGCCTCCTGATCGATTACCCGCCCCCGCGCTGTGTTCACCAGGTAGGCGCCGTCCTTCATCGCCTCGAACCTGGCGGTGGAGATGAGGTGATGGGTCTCCGGGGAGTAGGGCACGTGGAGGGTGATGATGTCGCTCTCGGCGAGGAGGTCGTCGAGCCCCCTCCACTCGATGCCCAGCTCCGCCTCCACCTCCGGCCTCCTCGTGCGGGAGAAGTAGAGTAGCTTGACCTCGAACGACTTCAGGCGGCGCGCCGTGGCGGCCCCGATCTTGCCGAGGCCTATGATGCCCACGGTCTTCCCCATGATCTCGATGCCCCTGAGGTCACCGTACTTGCGGGACCACTCCCCCGCCCGCAAGGCCTTGTCGGCGCTCACCACCCTCCGGGTCATGGACAGCATGAGGGCGAGGGCCATCTCGGCCACCGTCTCTGTGAGTGCCGTCGGCGTGTTGAGTACCACCTTCCCCAGCTCCCTCGCGGCGCTGAGGTCGACATGGTCGCAGCCGATGCCGTGGACCCCCACCGCCTTGAGCCTGGGGGACGAGGCCATGATCTCCCTGGTGACCTTGATGCTACCCCTTGTGATGAGGGCGTCCGCATCGGGCACGATCCTACGCAGGTCCTCGATATCTGAGCCAGGAGCCAGTGATACTACGTCAACGCCCCTGTCCTCGAGAAGCTCGATCCCGGCGCCGTGTATGGGCTCGGTGACTACGACTGTGAACCCGGTCAAATCCACATCAGAATGGAAGGGGGGTGCAGGGGCTAAAAGCTTTGGCCGCGCCTCACCTGCCGCCCCCGGCGCCGCCTGGCGGTTCCCTGGGTCTCCGGTTTGCTCCTCCTGAGGGCCTTCCCCAAGGTGTCGAGGAGCTCGTCGAAGGCCTTCAGAAGGTCCCATCCCTGCGCCTCGGCATTGATCTGGTCGTCGGCGCTCATGGCCCGTGCCGTCAGCTCGTACCTGGTCCTGTTGCCCTGGATCTGAGAGCTCTTGATCTTGACGGAGACCTCGGTGATGTCGGGCCGGAACCTCATGCCCCTGCGGACCGTCCGCCTCACCTTATCCTCGGCGACCGCCTTCTCGAAGAAGTCCTCGTCTGAGAGCCCCATGATGTAGACGGGGAGCTCGGGCTCCGCCCTGAGCCTGAGGAAGATGGTGATGAGCTCCCTCGGCGTGATGATCCCGAGAGGCCTCTCCTGGGGGTCGGTCACGTAGCATGCGCCCTTCCCCAGGTCCCTGAGGGCGCAGGCGACCTCTTGGGCCGAGGCCTCGGGTCTGACTGAGAGGGGATGGGTGTCCATGATGCCGATGACCTGCCCCGGGAACCTGGAGGTCTTCTGGCCGACCCTCTCCCCCGTCGTCGCCTTGGAGGCGTCGGCGATGAACGTGTGGACTATCGTCTCCGCCGTCACCTCGCCGACGAGCCTGCCATACTCCACGATGGGGACGTGACTTATCCCCCTGTCCAGCATCATCCGCCTGGCGAAGGCGATGCCCTCGTCGATGTCGAGGGAGTACACGGGGCTCCTGACGAGCTCCTTGGCCTGGAGTTCCGCCAGCTCCTGGACGTCGCACATCGCCTCTATGATATCGACCTGGGAGATGATCCCCGTCACCTGCTCGCCCTCTACCACCGGCAGTGCGCGTGTGTTGTTCCTGACGAGTCTCTCCACGACCTCGATTATCGATGTAGACGGCGAGACGGAGCCCGTTGCCTTCCACACCTTGTCCAGCTTCGTCTGGGCCGGCTGGTCCACGCCGAGGAGGTCCCTCAAGGTGATGAGGCCGACGGGGCCCTGGGAGGCGACGGCAGCCTCGTATCGGCCCGAGTCCTTCAGGTCTCCAAGGGCTTTCGACGCGGTGTCGTCGGGCTTGAAGACGCTCACGGGGGAGTGGACGAGTTCACGGATCTCAGAGGATGCAAGTTCCTTCAGGGGTGTTGACAAAACGTAGAACCATGTAGGAAAAGTTCAGGGGGAATTATAACGTTGTTGTCTGGGACCGGAGAGGAGATGGTAGGGTCCCAGCGTCCGGCACTGGAAGAGATATTAGGATAGTGGGCGAGAATGGAACGTGGTTGGCTACGGCTATGGGTGAAGGGGATTCAGGTGGGGGGCTCGGGGACCGCCGAAGGACGCTCCGAGAGCAGGAGGAGAGGACGGCTGAAAGGCAGCACCAGCGGGGCAAGCTCACGGCGAGGGAGAGGATCACCTCCCTCCTGGACCCGGGTAGCTTCACGGAGCTGGACCCCTTCGTGGAGCACCGCTCCACGGCCCTCGGGATGGACAGCAGGAAGTGGCTGGGGGACGGCGTCGTCACAGGCCACGGCACCGTCGACGAGCGGATGGTCTTCGTCTACTCCCAGGACTTTGGGTTCATGGGGGGCTCCCTCGGCGAGATGCACGCCCGGAAGATATGTCACGTCATGGACCTCGCCTTGGAGAACGGCGCCCCCATAGTGGGCTTCCACGACTCCGGCGGTGCCCGCATCCAAGAGGGCGTCTCGTCGCTGGCGGGGTACGGCGATATCTTCCGCAGGAACGTGGTGGCCTCAGGGGTAGTCCCCCAGATCGCCGTTATCGCGGGGCCGACCGCGGGCGGGGCCTCCTACTCGCCGGCCCTCATGGACTTCACCCTCATGGTGCGAGGGACGGCCACCACCTTCATCACGGGTCCCCGCGTCGTCAAGCAAGTGACGGGCGAGGACGTCGACGCGCAGACCCTGGGGGGCGCCGATACCCACGCCTCCGTGACGGGGATAGCGTCCCTCGTCCTGGACTCCGAGGAGGAGACCGTGCGGACCATCAGGAGGCTGCTGGCGTACCTTCCCTCGAACAACCTCGACGATCCCCCCGCGCATGACGTCGTCGAGCCGTCGAGGGGCCTTGAGGGCGTGCTCCCCTCCGATTCTAGGAAAGCCTACGACGTCAGGGACCTGCTGGAGGCCGTGGTGGATGGCGGCAGCCTCCTAGAGATCCAGCCTGATTATGCTATGAACGCCGTGGTCGCATTCGCCAGGCTGGGCGGGTGGTCCTTGGGGGTCGTGGCGTCCCAGCCCTCAGTGATGGCGGGCGTCATGACCATAGACTCCTCGGATAAGATCGCCAGGTTCGTCAGGCTCTGCGACGCGTTCAACCTGCCCGTCGTCACCTTCCAGGACGTCCCTGGCTACCTCCCCGGAGTCGACCAGGAGCACGGCGGAATCATACGCCATGGAGCGAAGGTGATCTACGCCTACTCGGAGGCCACGGTGCCCAAGGTGACAGTCATCCTGAGGAAGTCCTTCGGCGGCGCCTATATCGCCCTCGGGAGCAAGCACCTGGGCGCCGACTTCGTCTACGCGCTGCCCGGAGCCGAGATTGCGGTGATGGGCGCAGAGGGGGCGGTCGAGATCGTCTACAGACGAGAGGTCGAGGCGGACCCCGAGGGCAGGCAGGCTCTCATCGAGGGGTACCGTGAGGAGTTCTCCAGTCCGTATCAGGCGGCGAAGCTGGGCTACGTCGACGACGTCATCGAGGCCTCGGAGATGAGGCAGAGAATCATCTCGTCCCTGGAGATGCTTGAAAAAAAGAGGGTTAAGCCTCATCCTCCAAAGAGGCACGGGAACATGCCCGTCTAGATGTCCTTGCCTATCCCCTTCTCCTTGGCGAGCTGGTAGACCTTGTGGGCTGTCCCGACGTCCTGGATGGCCAGGCCAGTCGCCTTGAATAGGGTGATCTCGTCTGGGCTCGTCCTTCCCTTCTTCTTGCCGGCGACGATCTCCCCCATCTCGGCGTAGATGTCGTCCTCGGTGATGACGCCCTCCTCCTTGGGCTTCGCGAAGTCGCCGACGACGAAGGCCTGGGGTATGAAATCCACCACAAGCTTGTCGCACTTCTGGATAACGCTGGTCATCAGCTCCCTCTTAGCAGCCGTGTCGGCACCGATGGCGGAGACGTGGCAGCCCTTCTTGAGCCAGGCGCCGTCGATGAACGCCTTCGGGCTCGGGGTGCAGGTGATGACGATATCACTTCCCTCGGCTGCCTCCTTCGGGGAGCCCACGGCGACGAACTCGATGCCCTTGTACTTCCCGTTCATCTCCTTGACGAAGGCGTCCCTCGCCTCAGGGATGATGTCGTAGACCTTGATCTTCTTGACCCCGGGTCGGACCTCCATTAGGCCCATGAGCTGGCTCCGTCCCTGGACGCCGAGGCCGCAGATCCCGACCTCCTTGCTATCCTCCCTGCTCAGGTACTTGATGCCCGTGGCTCCAGCGGCCCCCGTCCTGAGGGCGGTGATGTAGGTGCCATCCATGATGGCGAGGGGCATCCCGTTCTCCGGGCTGTTGAGAATGATACGGGCGATGACGGCGGGTAGGCCGTAGTTCTTCTTGTTCTCAGGGTGGACCGTCACGAGCTTCGTGCCCGCTGCGTCCAGCCCCGGCATGTACGCCGGCATGGCGATGAGGACCCCCTTCTCGAAGTGGAGGTAGACCCTGGCGGGCATCTCGATGTTGCCCAGCCCCATCTCCCTGAAACCGCCCTCCACAGCCTCAAGGGTGCTCTTCATGTCCAGAACGGACTGTACTTCTTCCTGGGTTAAGTAGAGTGTCAAATTATTCCCCGAAAATAGAATGGGGGCGGATGACTTAAGGTTTCACCCTGTCTAGGTGGTGAAGGGGTCACCACCGGTGAAGACTCTCAGCACCTCGGAGTATAGCCTGTTGAAGCCCAGGTTCGTCCGGGTTGAGAAGGGGATGGGGGCGAACTCGATTCCCAGCTTCCCTATGACTCCCATCATGTCCTGGCTCATCAGCCTGTTCATCCCCGTCAGCCGGCTGTTGATCGCCTCCTCTAGGAGCTGCGGATCCTCGGACCAGCCCTCGATCTCCTCGAACTCGTCCCCGAGGATGTCCGCCTTGGAGAGCACGGAGACCTGGGGGAGCAGGAACCTGCTGCTGATCGCGCAGGCCAGGAACATGTTCATGACGTAGTTCAAGGGGTCCCGGCAGAACGCCGCGTCGAACAGGTAGAGGATTCCCTTTCCCTCATCGGAGATCTCCTCAGCGATCCTCGCGCCGATGTCCCTGAAGGCGAACATCTCCATCTGGCCCGGAGTATCGACGACCACCACGTCGGGGCCGAAGTCGTCGATGTCGCTCGCTAGCTGCTCAATGATCTCTAGCATCATCTCACTCGCCAGCATGAGGCCGCCATTGGGGCCGAGGTTGTACTCATCCATGAGTGACTCGACCTTGATGTAGTCCCTCACGTCGACGTTGGCAGAGTAAGGGACGGAGATGGCGCCCGGGTCGAGGTTGACCGCCATGGCGTTCTCCCCCTGCATCTCCATCCACCTAGTGAAGACACTGGTGAGTTCAGACTTGCCGGACCCGGCGGTTCCCAGTACGAAGATTAGATACAAGGGTTCACCGTGAGCTAGGCTTTGACGAACTCCTTGAAAAGCTTGTAGGCCTCGATGAGGGGCAGCCTCTCCGGTGGCCTCTTGAAGCCGTAGGCGCAGAGGGGTTGAAGAGCGCCTCCCTGACCCCTGTCCTTGGCGAGCTTGACGCCCCTGATCACGTCGAGGAGGATGGCGCCAGCGTTGTGGGCATCCACGGTGCTCAGCTTGGCGTCCATGGTGAACGGGGCACCCCCGAAGTACCGGCCCTTGAACCAGAAGAAGCTGTCCCTGCTGTTCCCCAGGAAGTCGACGTAGTCGGTTGAGCCCGAGACCAGGGGGAACTCGTAGGGGACCGCCCCGGAAACCGCCGTCGTCTTGATCTTCCTCTTCAACTCCCTCGTCTTCCAGAGGGTGTTCACCGACTCCGCTCCGCCGCCGACGTCGAGTTGGTAGCTCTCGTCGATGTGGATACCCCTACCGTGTAGGAACTCGAGGAGCCCGATGTGGACCACTGTGGCGCCGATCTGGTCGAGGAGGTCGTCGCCGACGAGGGGCAGCCCTGAGCCCGCGAACCTGTCAGCGACCCCCGCTTCGTGAACGACGGGAGAGGGCGTTGCGTTGATAAATCCGCATCCGGCGTCCTCCGCCGCCTCGGCATAAAATTTGGATGACTCGAGGGCGCTGCCCGAGACGAGGTTGACGAGGATGTCAGCCCTCGCCTCCCTCAGGGCGCCTACTACGTCCACCGGGGAGGCGTCCGAGACCACCACCACGCCCTCGGAGTCGCTCACCAGGTCGTCGAGCAGGCTGCCCATCTGGACCTCCACATCCAGCTTGGGCATCTCAACAATATGAGAGACCTTGTTGGGCTCGGAGAAGATAGCCTCCGAGAGGTCCAAACCCACCTTCCTTGCGTCGACGTCGAAGGCGGCGACGAATTTGACGTCGGAGACGCCGTAGCCCCCGACCTCATCGTGGAGGAGGCCGTCTGCCCCCCCGTTCCTATAGTACTGGATGCCCTGTACGAGGGAGGAGCAGCAGTTTCCGACGCCGGCTACCGCCAGCCTGATCTCACCCATCTATTATCCTCCGGTATCAAGGGTAAAGGATGAGGATTCAGCTATATAACGCCGGTGCCTTACCGTCCCCCGATGGGCCTCATCATGACGATGGCATCCTCGTCTCCGTAGTACATCTCCACCCTCCCGATCTCGGTGAAGCCTCTCTCCCCATAGAACTCCTGGGCTCCGGCGTTTGACACCCTCACCTCTAGGGTCACCCGGCTTGCCCCCATCTCCGTGAACCTCTCGGTGACGCCCTCCAGAAGCAGCGTGCCCACGCCCCGCCTCCTAAACCCCCTCGCGACGGCGATGTTCATGACGTGCCCCGATCTCTGACTTCCCTCAGAGTTTTTCCTGATCTCCCCGATGACGTAGCCCACCATCAGCCCCCCCTCCTCGGCGACGAGGAAGAGTTCAGGGGAGATCATCATCTGGTAGGTGAAAGCGATCTCCGGCCAGGGCTCAGGGAAGGAGTATGCCTCTATCTCAAGTATCCTCGGTAGGTCCCGCTCCCTGAAGGGCCTGAGGTCTGGTGGCATGAGGGGTCAGATCGAAAATGTGTTCGGTCCCCGTTTAAGGGTTCTGGGCGAGTCGCCTATAACCGAAGAGGGCGTGGATTATCTCCACGAGGCCCCCCATCGTGAAGAAGAAGCCCCTCACGATGTCCAAGAGGGGGTAAATGATCAGCTTGCGGAGGCTGCGACTCCTAACGGCCGGCTCTATCGACAGGGTGGTCAGCATCAGCAGGAATAGACCTATTATCCAGAGGGCGAGGTTCACCGGCAACAGGTGGCGGACGTAGATGGCGGAGAGTACGAGGGTCGCCAGGATGCCGATGCCCAGAGTCGTCGTGATCAGGTAAGTCGAGTACCACCTCCCCAGCTTGCTGGTGCGCTTGTGAATGACCAGCAGGGCTCCGCCCCGGCCGTAGTTGTAGTGCTGCTTGAAGAGCTCCTTCAGGTCCGTCCTGTGCTGGTGGTAGACCCAGACGTCCGGGTCCAGGACGATGCTGAACCCCCTGCGCCCCAGCATCTCCACAGGGTCCAGATCGTCGAAGCCGTGGTCGATCCTCTCGTCGAAGAGGTTGATCTTCTCGAGGGCGTGGCGCCTGAACGCCATGTTGCAGCCTGCGGGGAACTGGAGTAGCTCCAAGTCCGTGCCTACCCTCCTCCACCTGAAGCCCGGCTTCACCTGGAAGAAGGTCTCGTCCATGTAGACGGAGATGAAGTCGGTCCTGTCGTATCCCTTCACGAGACCGCCGACGAAGCTGATTTTGGGGTCCCTGAAGTTCTTCACGATGGAGCTGGCCCAGTCGGGGGGGACGACGCAGTCACCGTCCGTGTACGCGATGATCTCTCCCTTTGAGTGCTTGATCCCCGTGTTCCTCGCCGCGTTGAGCCCCCTCCCCTCCTCGTCGATGAGCCTCACGGGGTACTCCTCGACGATCTTCCTAGTCCCGTCTGTGGATCTCCCGTCGACGAAGATGATCTCGGTCCTCTCCTTGTCGTAGTCGAGCTTCATGAGCGACTCGAGGAGGTCCCTCACCGTCCTCGCGGAGTTCCTGACCGGAACCACGATGGAGACATTTGTGGACTCGGGAGGGGATTCAGCCATCGTAAAAACTTCATTGGTGACTGGGTTAATATACTAAGCGATCCGCCCGCCGAGGTCCACAAAGTCGATCCCAGGGTCATCGCGCAGTGAGTATTCGTAGACCCCCCTGTTCTTATGGTAGCGGTTGCTGTACAGGGTCGCACGCCGTCCGAGTATGTGGGCGAGGATGGCTACGTGGAGGCGGTCCGTGTGCACCCGCTTCGAGTTGGCAACGGCCGAAACGAAGCTGCTCAAGTCCCCTTTCTTGGAGATGTCGCTGACGAGGGGGTCTGAGACTCCATCGATGATCTCCCTCCTCCTCCCCGGGTCCATCAGGGATTCCTTGTCCTCCCTGAGGCAGATCAGGGTGTGGGGTTCCGGAGCGTTCCCAATGAGGGGCTCCAGGTCACGCCTCTCCAGGTAGAGGGCGGTGTCCCCGGAGACATGGAGGCTCACGTTCTCCAGTCTCTCCATCCCCCTGAGGAGGTCGAGGCTGCGAAGCTCTCTGCAGAAGAGGGTGACGTACCGGTCCACGGGTAGGAGGGCCACGAAGTCGGTGCCGTTGAACCAGTAGCTCTGGGGGGCGACTGCGATGGGCTGTGGGTTCCTCCTTACCACCTGCCTGAGGAGGACGGGGCCATACCAGACGTCGTTCATGTAGCCGCCGCCCTCGAAGAGGATGAGGTCTGTGCCCTCGGGTATCCTTATGAGGCGGAACCCCGCCTCGAGCCCCAACCTCCAAGCTGCGATGTTGAGGATGTACTTCGCCCCCGTCAGGGCGTCCCCTCCGTAGATCTCCTCCAGGTTCCTGCACTCGTACTCGATACCGAACTCGTCGAGCTTCTTGAGGAGCCCCATGTGGATGAGGGTATCGCCGTGGTTCCCCCCGGGGGTGACAGTACAGATTCTGTTCCCTGAGTGCTCCTTGAGGAAGGTCTCGAAGGCGTCCACGGCTCAACCCCTCTTTGGCATAGGTTTCCCGGAAGAGATATTTGCCTGTTGCCCCTTAATCCACATCCTAAGGTAGAGCGGGCTCGGGCGCCTGAACGGGTGAAATGATTGCTGAGGAAGAGAAGGGGGCTCCTCCTGACCTCCATCGGGGTCGTCATCTTCGCGGCCTACCTTGCCTGGTCGAATCCCTTCAAGGTGCTCCTGGAGGTGGGGCGTTTCGACCTCATTGCCTTCACCCTCGCCGTACTCGTCAACTACGTGGGGCTCCTCTGCTTTGCGTCGTCCTGGTTCCTGCTCCTCAGGGTTCTAGGAATTGACATCGGCTTCTGGAGGGCGGTCCAGGCGATGTTCATCAGCCTCTTCGTCGTCTGGATGATCCCCATCCCCGTGGGCACCGAGATCATCAGGGCCTACCTCGTGAAGGACGAGAAAGGGGCCGACATGGGGAAGGCCATCTCGTCGGTGGTAGTGCACAAGGCGTACTACAACATCGCGTTCGGGGTGCTCATTGGGGCCGCCGTCATCATGGTGACGGTCTTCCGGGGCGGAGCGATCCCCGTGCGCCCTGAGCTCGTTTGGTTCGTTATCCTCTTCGCTGCGGTCTCCAGCGTCATCTACGGGATGATCCTGAGCCCTGACCTCCTCAGAAGGTTGTACGGGGTGAGCCCGCCGTGGGCGAAGAGGAACCTCTTCGACCGCCTCTACGATCCCAGCCAAGGCGGTGGGGGTTTCCCGGCGGTGATCGGTGAGATAGAGGCCTCTGTGAACTCTTTGATGGGGAAGCCGGTGCACAACGTCCTCTCCATCTTCATGGTGGCGTTCCACTGGAGCACCGGTGCGCTCACGGCGTACCTGGTCTCCCTCTCCCTGGGGCAGCCCATTGACTTCTGGGTGGTCGTCCTCATCTACGCGGTGATCGAGTTCATACAGCAGCTGAACATACTGATACCGGGGGGGCTCGGGATCATCGACGCCAGCCTGACGGGGGCGTTCGTCTTCATGGGGATCCCCCTGAATGTGGCCTCCGCCATCTCCCTGATGACGAGGATGGCGACCTACTGGCTTGAGCTTGTGCTCTGTGCCGCCGTCAGCTTTCTCTTTGGCTACAAGGAGTCTCTGAAGGAGTACCTTGGTTAGGGCGGGTCGCCCGATGATATCGCTAGAGATAGGCTTTTATATCACTAGCGATACGTATCTCTAGAGATATACGGGGGATGCAGATGGAGTGGTACATCAACACGCTGATTGCGATCGTCAGTTACCTCCTCGGCATGGCGTTCGCCGGGAGCTTCATAGGGAGGAAGTGGATGGGGACCTTCGACGTCTTCCTCCACAGGGTCCTGAAGAGGGAGATCACCACCTCCAAGTACCTCTACTGGAAGCACTTCTGCTGCCTAAACAACCCCCCGAAGCCCGTCAACCTCGTCTACCCCAACAAGCTGTTGGACGTCCTCCTCTCCAAGCTCATCTGAATCACCGCCACGGGGGTCCTTGGCCCTCCGGTTAGTTTCATCCTCCAGTCCATTGGAGTTTTATATTCCTTCATTCGTGGTTAACTGAGCTGTCATGGTAAAGCCGTTTATCATAGGCACCAGGAACGCCCGAAACATGATCCACTTGGGCGCGGAGATCCTGAGGAGCGGGGGCTCGGCGATGGACGCCGTTGAGGCCGCCGTGAACGCTGTGGAGGAGAACCCTGAGGACATGAGCGTCGGCGTCGGGGGGATACCGAATCTGATGGGTGTCATCCAGTTGGACGCCTCCATCATGGACGGGAAGACCCTGGACACCGGGGCGGTCGCCGCCGTCGATGGATACGCCAACCCCATCTCCATTGCACGGAAGGTGATGGAGGTCTCCCCCCACGTGCTCCTCGTAGGCCCGGGAGCTGAGTTATTCGCTAAGGTGATGGGCTTCGAGGGGCGGGACATCTCTACGGAGGGTAGCAGGAGCCTCTACGAGACCTTCGTGAGGGACGCTCTCGGTGAGATCGAGAGAAGAAGGCAGTTACTCGAGAGCTACGTTAGGGAGAACAAGCTCCGGGATTGGTACGACAAGATCTCCAAGGAGTACCACGGAACCGTCAACATTATGGCGATGGACGCCAACGGCGACATCTGCTCCGGCGTCTCCACCAGCGGCCTCGCCCTCAAGCTCCCTGGGAGGGTAGGGGACTCTCCCATCATCGGCGCTGGAAACTACTGCGACAACAGGATTGGGGCTGCCGCCTGTACGGGTATGGGTGAGCTGGCTATCAGGCTCTCCACCGCCCGCACCATCATCAGCTATATAGAGAACGGGCGGAGCCTGGGGGAGGCCTGTGCCGAGGCGATGATGGACATATTCGCCATCAGCCCTGGGGGCGGGATGAACTGCCTTGCCTTCGACAGGGACGGGAACACGATGTCTGCCTCCACAGACGGGGAGCCGATCCACTATTACATGGACGTCGACTCTGAGGGCCCTGAGGAGCGTAAGGGGATCTGGGTGAAGCCTTAATCGGTTCCCTCATTTTTTCCCAAGATAGAAACAATCGCTCCCCCGAAGATGGTTTGCACCCCAGAATTGGCATAGATATATATCCGGTTGAGGGATATTCTCTGAGTCATCATGGTTAAACCATTTCTGATCGGGACCCAGAACGCCAGTCCCCACCTGCATGAGGGGATAGAGGTCCTCAGGAAGGGAGGCTCCATCATGGACGCCGTCGAGACCGCCGTGAACGGTATCGAGGAGAGCCCTTTGTCAGGGAACGTGGGCGTGGGCGGAGCCCCGACGATCCTGGGGGATGTTGAGCTCGACGCCTCTATAATGGATGGTGCGACGCGTCGAACTGGCGCAGTAGCCTCGGTCTCCAAGTACGTTCATGTCATCTCCATCGCCCGGAAGGTGATGGAGGAGACCCCCCACGTCTTACTCGTCGGGGATGGGGCCCACCGCTTCGCCCGGGCCATGGGCTTCAAGGAGTGGGACCTCACGACGGAGCGCACCAGGATGATCGCGAAGGCGATAGCGGAGGACATCGCCGAGGACCTGCCAGACGACTTCAGAGGCAAGGACTACTACGTCCAAGCCATCAAGAGCCAAAAGCTCCACGAGTGGTACAAGAGACTCTCCAACGAGCAGTACGGCACCACCAACGTCATCGGCATGGACTCCGATGGGAACATCGTCGTGGGCGTCTCCACCAGTGGAATGAGCTGGAAGTACCCGGGGCGGGTCGGTGACTCCCCCATCATCGGCGCCGGGAACTACTGCGACAACAGGTACGGCGGTGTCGCCTGCACGGGGAAGGGGGAGCTGAGCATCAGGCTCCTCACCGCCCGGATGACAGTCAAGTACCTGGAGGAGGGGATGAGCCTGGAGGAGGCGGTGACCAAGAGCTTCAGGGAGATCTTCCCCCTCAACGACCCCGGGAGCATGCAGTGCATCGCCATCGACAAGGACGGGAACACCATCTCGGCCTCCACTGTCAGGGAGTCCACCCACTGGTACATGGACGTCGACATGGACGAGCCCGTGGAGCGCCCCGGGATCTGGGTAAAGGCGGAGTAGCGTATGAGCGCCCCCTACGACCCGAACCTGATAACGCCCTCCGTCTACGGCGACAGGAGGCCGGTAATCGGGGAGGTGATCGCCCTCCTGCACATCACATTCGAGGAGAGGGGGCTCGTTCTCATCCAGTCGAGGAGCAGGGCCCTCTGCAAGAACGAGATCCACGAGCTCATGATAACCGACGAGTCTGAGGCCGCACCGGGTGGCGGAGCGAACCGGGTCTCAGCTATCGCCTTCTTCGAGGTGAAGGCCAGCGGACTCGCCGTCGTGGGTGATAAGGTGACCCTGGATGGACGCCGCCTCGGGGAGGTAGCTGGCTACGACATGACCCACATGCCCAACCACATGAACGTCCTCGTCAAGGCGGACTCCCTGGAGAGCCCTCCTCTTCACGTGGGCAGCATGCTGGTGTTTCAAGGAACGCCCTAAACCATTTTTTTTATCCTCATAAGAGGGTCCGTATCGCCTCTGCAATACTCCAGACCTCGACGATTCCCCCGTCCCGCATGGCGTCGAAGTGATGGTTATTGGTGATAAGTATGGCGTCCGTCTGGAGGCAGGTCGCCACGTGGATGATGTCCGCCAGGTCGTCTGTGCCCATGTAGGTCTGGCAGATGGCGACGTACTTCTCCTTCACCTCCACGACCTCAATCTTGGATATCAGTGCGTAGAGGCGGGTGGAGGCCATCTCCGACTCGAAGGCCTCAGCGTAGCAGGCCACCTCCTCGAGCATGAACTCGTTTCCCGTCAAACTGATCTCCTTGTCCTGGATCAGCCTCAGGATGAGCCTGAGCGTCGCCGTCTCCCTTGTGGGGTCCTTGATGGCGCCGATGAAGACGTTGTTGTCAAGGAGAAATGCTTGGGTGCCTTGACTTGATCTTCTCATTTATCTCCTTCCTGATGAACTCAGCCAGCTCCTCCACGGGCTTGCCCTCCAGCTCCTCCTCGAGCCTCCGGGCGATCTCATCCACGTCCATCTTCTGGAGGAGAATCTGCCCCTTCTCGTTATTAATGAGGAGAAACTGGGTACTCCCAGAGACACCGAACTCGTCACGGATCTTCTTGGGTATCACGATCCTACCGGAGCCATTAGACCCAACGCTTGATGCCATTTTCCCACGTTAATTATAATGGTAAAATGGCAATTTTACCTTACTAGAATATAATTATAAAAAAAAGGTGCTGAAAAAGAGGTCCGGGCTCAACCCAGCTTCTGTCCGCAGCTTGCGCAGAACTTGTTGCCGGGGGCGTTCTTTGTCCCGCAGTTGGAGCAGACGTTCTCCACCTGCATCTTCGACCCGCAGTTGCCGCAGAACTTGTTCCCCTCCGGGACGTCGGCCCCGCAGCTGGGGCACTTGACCGTCTTCGGGGCCTCCATACTCTTCCCGCAGCCGCTGCAGAACCTGTTGCCCACCGGGTTCCGGGCCCCGCAGTGGGGGCAGACCACGAGCTCCTGGGGCGCCTGCTGGGGCTGCTGCTGCCTCTGCTGGCCCTGCATCATCTGCTGGCCCAGGGAGAACCCGAGGCCAGCACCGATGCCGGCCCCCGCCGCTCCTCCCCCGCCCTCGGGCAGGACCTCTGCGGTCTCCTTGGCGTACTGCATCGCCATCGCCTGCTGGCCCATGCCCGACGCGAACCGCCTGGCGTCCTCGGGGATCTTCACCCCCTCGAAGAGGGTGTCCACAATGGTGATTCCGATGCGCTTCGCCTCGGCGTCGATGGTCTTGGAGATCGAGTCGGTGACCTCGTCCA
This sequence comes from Patescibacteria group bacterium, assembly GCA_035527235.1. Lineage (GTDB taxonomy): Archaea > Thermoproteota > Bathyarchaeia > TCS64 > TCS64 > BS750m-G28. Next base: position 15,819 of record DATLAV010000006.1, read on the forward strand.
CGTTCCTGACGACGTTGAAGATGTCGTGCTCGGCGAACTGGTCGATCACCCGTTCCACGATGAAGCCCCTCATGTATCTGGCGATGTCCTCGGAGCCGCTCGCATTCCTGTTGCCGAAGAACTCTGTGACGAAGAGCTTCGGTTCCTCCACCTTGTAGAGCATGTAGCCGAAGAAACCGAGCTCCGCCTGGTACTTTATGTCGCCGCTAGGGGCCGAGTAGGCCTGGCCCCCGAAGTTGGCCCGTAGCTGGGACTTGTTGACGAAGACGACCTCGCACTCGAAGATGTTCCCGATGATCCCAAGCCCCCTCACTATGTCGATGAGGATGGGGATATTCTTGCTGGTGATGGTGTGCCTCCCCGGCTCGAAGACATCCATAGCCTTGCCATCCTTGAAGAAGACGGCCCACTGGTTCTCCATGACGGTGAGCTGGCTCCCCAGTCTCAGCGAGACTTCCGGGAACCTGAACGCCGCGTCGTCGGGGGAGGCGCCCCTCCACTGCACAGCCTCAATCAAAGGCATTTTTTTATCACTCTCTCAACGGTCCTGCATTATTTAACATCTACTAACCACCGAGGCGGATCACCGCCCCGCAGTACCTGCACTCCACGGAGGTCTGGCCCCTGAACACCTCCTCGGTGTAGGGCGCGCTGCAGACCGGGCAGACGACGAGCATCGCTTCCCCCTCCTCCTCTTCGTCGCCCCGCAGCTTCTCCAGCTCCCTCTCGGCCTCCCCGGAGTCGATGTACTCGAAGAGGCGGATCAGCTCCTCCCCCTCGTCTCCCCGGGTGTCGAAGCGGGCCTCCTTGAGGCCTGTCTGGGGGGCGAACTTGACGTAGAGCCCCTCCCCCTTGAAGAGGCCGACCCTCCCCTTCTCCAGGCTCTCCACGGCGCCGACGGGGGCGTCGATGATTGTCTCCCGTACGGTCTTCTTCTCCGTGGCGATGAACAGGGTCTTCTTGAGGACGACTTCCTTCTCCTCCTCGAAGAGGAACCTCTGGTTGGTGAGGGTGAGGACGCCGTGGATGTCGTCGTTCAGGTGGTGGGCCCTGACGGAGATGATGGGGTGCTCCCCCCTCTTCCAATCGAAGGAGGGCTCCGCGAGGAGCTCCACGGTGTTCTCCGCCTGCGTCAGCTCCGAGTCCAACCCCCTGAAGGAGCCCTCGAACTCGTCCACCTCACCTTGGACGAGGCTACTGACGCTGGAAACGTCCCCCTTTACTCCCCTCAGCCTTGACTCTGCGTCAGATAGTCCCGGGGCGGCGTCGGAGGTCAGCGCGGCGACGATGCCGCTGAGGGACTGGAGGTCTCCCCTGATGGAGTCGAGCCTCCCCCAGGCCTCATCCCTGAGCGCGGGGCCCCTCTCCCTCCACCTGTCGGCGAGGGAGCCCTGAGCCTCCTCGATGTTGCCCATGAGGAGATAGTTTCCCCTCCTGATCTTGGCGACCCTGTTGGGGAGGTCGCCGATCCTGTCGTCGATGTCGCTGATCCTCTGCTGGACGCCGTCGGCCTCCCGCATCAGTGAGGAGACGCTCATCCTCAGGGTGTTCACCCTGTTCCTGTCGGGCTCGGATGGCTTGGCCTCTTCCCTCGGCCTCTCCGGGCTAGAGCCGCTCCTCACCCTGCGGTTGCTCGTCTGCCGCCGCGACCTGCTCTTGCTTGGCCTTGTGGCGTCGGCGAGGAGGTTCTCCCGCTGTCTCTCGATGTGCTCCTCCCGCCGTTCCTCATCTCTCTTTTTTCTTCTTGACACGCAGTTCCCTCGTTGAAAGTCGTAGATGCTCCTGCTTTTCAGAGGTAGGTTGACGGTGTCCCGAATAAGTTTTGCGAACCCGGGATCGTCTTGACGGGTGTTCACTGGAGCTTCTTCAGGATCTCCAGGGCCTCGTCGATGTGCTTCTTCACCCTGAGCTGGGAGGAGAAGATGTGGCGGATGACGCCGTTCCCGTCGATGATGTAGGTGACCCGCCCAGGCATCCCGAGGGCCCCCTTGGCGCCGTAGAGCTCCCGGACGGCGTCGCCCTCGTCGCTGAGGAGCTTGAAGGGGAGGAAGTGGGCCGCCGCGAACTCCCTGTGGGACTCGACGCTGTCGGAGCTGACCCCCACCACCTCGGCACCGAACTCCTGGAAGGCCTCGTAGCTGTCCCTGAAGCTGCAGGCCTGCTGGGTGCAGCCGGCGGTGCCGTCCTTGGGGTAGAAGTAGAGGACGACGTTACTGCCTCGGTGCTCGGAGAGGGTGAACGTCTCGCCGGTGTGGGCCGGCAGGATGAAGTTGGGGGCCTCGTCCCCCACGTTCAGCTTCATAGAATCTCGATCTTGACTGGGGAACGGGGGAATATTAAGGGCGTCCTAGCCCTTGTCGGGAGCACCGATGCTGTACGTGGCCTCCAAGTCCCCCATGGGTCCGCAGGTCCCCCGGCACATGCGGAGGCTCGACGGCAGGCTCCCAAAGCCGTGCTTCCCAAGGATCTCCACGGACGCCTGGTTTGCCTCGGGGACGCCCACCCAGAGTTTCTCCCCCCTCTCCTCCATCATGAGCGCTTCGAGGAGTGCCTCGGCGACCTCGGGCCTCCCCGGGAGGCACACCCAGGGGCCAATCCTCGTTGTGCCATCCCCGACTCTGGCCATGATGTAGCCCTCCAGCCCCGAGGGCCCTCTTGAGACGAAGCAGAGGTCAGGGAAGTCGTTCTGCACTCGCCTAAGCATCCTCCCCCTGTCGGAGCCAAAGAGGGGTTCGTCGAAGGAGGTGATGGTGTCAAGGTCCGCGGCGGTCATACTCTCGACCCCGTGGGTCGTGTACTCCCTCCCTTCGCCGGTGAACCTATGGCTCCAGTACTGCTCCCTGAAACCGAGCCTGCTGTAGAGGGGGATCGCCTTCTGGACTGAGTCGAGCCTGATGGAGGAGGCACCCGAACCCTCCAGGTAGCGTATAGCCTTCATCATCAGTGAGGCGCCGATGCCTCTGCCCCTCCAATCGGGGAGAACGATGAGGTTCCCGATCCAGCCTATGTTGCCGTATCCCGTGCTGGCGACCATTCCGACATCGACGCCGCCCAGGGAGGCGATGAAGCAGCCCTCCGGCTCGTAGTTCAGCATCCTCCTGAGGTCGTCGGCGGTGTTCCCCCAGCCCGCCACCTTGAACAGCCCCAGGCAGAGCTCCATGTCGTCTAGGGTCATCACCCTGAACTCGAGGTCCCTCTCGGCTTCCATGGGGGACGATTCGACCTAACTTCCTTTTAGGGTTTTCAGCACAGGGTTTATCCCCTCTGGGACATTTCTCAACTTATGAAGTGCTTAGCCATACAGTCGAGCCCCAACCTCGACGGCCTGACGGCGACCCTTGCGAAGGCAGTGCTCGAAGGCTTCGAGGGAGCAGGGGGAGATGTCGAGATCATCAATTTGAACGAGATGGGCGTGAAGACCTGCATCGCCTGCGATGACGGGTGGGGGCAATGCCGGGAGGGTGACTGCATCCTCGAGGACGACTTCGAGGAGATAAGGGCCAAGATCGGCGGGGCGGACGCCTTCGTGTTCGCCACCCCTGTCTACTGGGGAGATCTGAGCGAGTCCGCGAAGGTGTTCCTAGACCGGCTGAGGAGGTGCGAGACCTGGAGCCGCAGGGGCACCTGCAAGGGGAGGAAGGCAATCGGGATCGCCTCTGCGGGCGGAAGCGGAAACGGGGCGGCGAAGGCCCTCCTCAACCTAGAGGAGTACCTGAAGCGTGTGGGGTTCGACGTCTTCGACCTCGTTCCGGTCACAAAGTTCTCCAAGGATCATAAGATCCCCATGCTGAGGGAGACCGGGAGAAGGCTCTTTGAGATAATCGGAGAACAGTGATGCCTTCTCCCTTTTCTTGACGATCAGTTCCTGTCGCTCTCTTATCTGTTCCCCGGATTCTTTGTTAATGTAAATTTCTCTCGTACCATCGAGGGGTATGGAACAAGCCTTCAGAATGGATTTAAGGTTCTGGGAGTCCCTTTCTCGGAAGGGAGGAGAGAGTTGATAATGTCCGAGATTGTGAAGAAGTTCATCGATAGCATCCGGGGTATGCTTTCTAAACCTGAGGAAAAGGTCTCCCTCAGCGAGAACTACGCGGGGAGGTCCAGGATGGGCGATGTATACGACATGCCCGGGGACCAGGCTCCGCTCGTTCATAAAGAGAAGGAAGTTTAGCTCCGAAAATCCAGTTTTTTAAGAGATTGTTCTATTTTCCATCATCTCAGGGAGAATACGCGATAATTACACGTCCTGACCTCGTTTCATTAGAAAAATAGAGAAAAAGGGGTAGATTGAGTTCTAGATGTCTGAGCCGTTCACAGTCTCCTCGGGCACAGGTTCCGGGCGGGCTCTGCGCAACCATAGCCTGTGGGCGGAGCCCCTCATGGCGAAGACGTAGTCGCCGCCCTCGACGGTCATCCGGCCCTTCATCACGACCCTGAGGTATCTGCAGCTCTTGCAGCTGTCGGTCGTCGGTTTGTTGCCGTAGACCTTGCCCACCGCGTTGAACCTGGTCACACCGTCTCCCCTGAGGGAGAGGTGGAAACGACCCGTGTCTTTCCTGTAGAGGGCGTATCCCTCCAGCTCGTACC
>DATLAV010000007.1:0-9194 GCA_035527235.1 Patescibacteria group bacterium
ATTCACGACCCTGTTCCCTGTCTGGGCCGTGAACGATCTTCAGCTGAGCTCATCCGTCGTGGCACTTCTATTCTCGGTCATAGGTTTCGCCAACACCGTCATCAGGATACCCGTCGGGAAACTCGCGGATCGGATGGGGGCGAAGAGGGTGCTGTTCCTGACCTTCCTCGTGATCATCGTTGACTACGTCGTCATCGCCTACTCGAGGAACATCTACCTCCTCGGCCTGGCGATACTCGGCTACGGCGCGTGCTCCGGGATCAGGGCGGTCTCGGAGTGGACTCACCTCGTCGACGTCGTAGAGCCTGAGATCAAGACCCTGTCTATGTCGTTCCTGTTCAACTGCTGGGACCTCGGGGCCATGCTCGGAAGCATCTCTGCTGGGCTCTTGACCACGTTTCTGCCCTTCCAGATGATATTGCTGCTCACGGCGTTCATCAACGTGCCCACTGTTCCAGCGATCAACGCGATGAAGAACGTTCACACCGGGAGCGGCGAGGAGTGATGACGGGAGTATCCACCAGCCCCTTCACCTGATCTTCAAGGGTTCATGGGCGCCATCATCCTCCCTATCAGGTGCCGTCCCGGTCTACCTGTTGTTAGGGTGCCCCAGGCCGACGCAGGTCTTGCCATTAATGTAGTAGCCGACTCCCGCATCGTCCAGTATGCGCTTCACGGGAACCGTCCCATCCTCAAGGCAGCGGGATATGAGGTCGATGCTCATGACCGTGTCAACCTCCTTAGAGACCTCTTCGATAGTCCGTATCACGTCCAGCATATTCTCCTGCCCGGTCTTGAACTCGATGATGAAGGTCATTACTTTGGTCCTCCGGAAGGTCTCGTCCAGTGGGTGGCCCTGCCAACTCTCCAGGAACTCCCCGTTCTCAGTGTTAAGGTACCGGGTGAGTGGGTTCATGGGCTCAAACTCGACGCCTAGCTTCGCTAGGGCTTTGGTCACCTTCTCCGCGTCCTCGAACCTCGCTCCGGTGCTGGGCCTGCCGAGCTCGACGCCGAAGCCGACCTCCCCGAGCTTGAACCTGTTGGTCACGTCGTTGGTCTTCATCTCCTCCGTCCCCCTTCCCTGGGTCTTGGTCTCAGGGTGGACGAAGACGACGCTGCTCCACATGGCTCTCAGTATCCTTGGCCAGGTGAGTGCCGGCTGGTATATCGCATTAGCCGGGCATACATTGGCCCTGAGGCAAACTCCGCACTCCACGCACTCGTCCTGATCGACGTGGAAGACGCTTCCTTCCCCCGCCTTTATCGCCGACAGGGGGCAGTGAGGTACGCACGACCCACATCCCAGGCAGTTCTCGTCTATCCTCACTTTTCGCCAGCCTCCGCGCCGCGAATCTCGGTGATCATCTCACCCAGCAGTTCGGCCGCTCTCTTTGTGTTGAAGGCCCCGCATACGCAGTTGGCGCCGAGCCTCTTTGCGGCTTCCTCGCAGGTCATCTCCCCCGAGACGATCCTCTTGGCCAGGTCCTCCACCAGGTACCTTGAGACCAGCCCGTGGCCGCACATGGTCACGATTTCCAGGTTCTTGCCCCTCGGTAGAAGGCTCTCGTTTCCGCGTATGCCCAGCGCCATGTTGACCGTGTGAGGAGTGAGCCCCGCGCCCCTGCAGCACTCATAGACCTTTTCGAATACGCCGCTCACAACGACTGATAGCCCGGTGTCGGCCTCTTTCAAGGCTTTGAGGGTTTTCTCCACGTCTCCTTGGTTGTCGTAGACTGCCAGTGTCTCGGTGTAGTCGAGCATGTCCCTCCTCATGTCCCTCCATGAGTTGCCCTTGGCGAAGGTCTTGGAGTAGGGATTCTTGCTGGGGTAGATGCAGCCTGTGTTCACGGGGTTGTGCTGGATACATACCTCCATGAAGGTCGTGAGCAGTTGTTTCGTGTTCACATACAATGGCTTATTTCCCTTCAGCATCTCGACGTTGCTGGCAAGGCCGTAGATGACATAATCCTTCTCCAATGACTCTTTTTTACCTACTCTGTGTAATGTGTGGGTCAAATCAATCACCTATAGCGTTAAGTATTGAAGGTTCAACATTTTAGGGTTTTTAGACCGTGCATCAAGCATGATGAATCATTTAGCGTATAAATAATATTCAAAGATGTAATCAATGTTGGGATTATCACCTCACCATACTTTTCCATGAACTTTTTCCTTTATTCTTATCTAAGACACCGTCTCGTTTAGAGGTGTTTCCACACATGCAATGTTTTTAATGTGTGTACACGATATAGAGAGGATTACTCATGGAAATAGGATTCACAGCCGGGCCGAAACCGGTTGAGGCTTACTTCAAGTTCGCCGCCGACAACGGTTTCAGGCGGCTAGACCTGGGGTGCTCCGCACCCGTCAACTTCCCCCACACGTTCAGCGAGGAGAGGATAAAGGCTGTGAAGGAGCTGGGGAAGAGGTGGGGGATCAAGTATGGGCTCCACACCTCCTCCTACGTGAACACGGCCGAGATCATGCCTGATGTGAGGGAGGCCTCTGAGCGTCACCTCCTTGACTACATCAAGCTATCGAAGAGTATAGGAGCCGAGTACTGCGTCATTCACTGCGGTTACCACTTCTCTCAGTTCAAAGACGTGGTGATGGAGAGCCTATTCAAGACGTTCAGGGCAGCCGTCGGACTGGCGGAGGAGATCGAGCTCCCACTGGTGATCGAGAACATGAACCGCCTCCACCCCGACTCAGAGATCGTCTACCTCGGCGTGACCATCGATGAGTTGAAGCAGGTATTCGAGGCCGTACCCTCCAAGATGCTTGGATTGGCCCTGGACGTGGCTCACGCGAACCTGCTGCCCGGCGGCACGCAGGCGTGGATCGAAGAATTTCCCGATAAGATATTCCACCTTCACCTGAGCGACAACGACGGCATCCTCGACAGGCACCTCCCCATAGGCGACGGCAGCATCGACTTCGGCGCCGTCTTCTCGCAGCTGGACAGCATAGGGTTCAAGGGGACCGCGACCTTTGAGGTGGGATCAGAGGCGAACAACGTCAAGAGCCTGAAGAGGCTCAATAAGATCCTTGGCGAGGCTTAGGCCCCCACCTTGGAGCGTTCCTCCGGTGCTGCCGATTTTATTCCATCATATTAGAGGGGAGCTCACCACATAGACATCTTGGAGGCCAGCTTTATGGCCTCCTTCAAGGTGTCCGGATCGGCTACGCCTTTCCCGGCTATGTCGAAGGCCGTGCCATGGGACGGCGTCGTTATGGGGAAAGGGAGGCCACCTGAGACGGTGACGCTCCTGTTGAAGCCGAGGAGCTTCGTAGCGATCTGCCCCTGGTCGTGGTACATCGAGACTATGGCGTCGAGCCGCTCCTTCTCCCTTCTCAGGAATATCGTGTCCGCTGGGTATGGGCCCACCGCGTCTATCCCCATCACCCTGGCGTCTTGGACAGCCGGGGATATGAACTCCGTCTCCTCAGGGCCGAACAGGCCGCCCTCGCCCCCGTGAGGGTTTAGGGCCGAGACGCCTATCTTCGGCGTCTCCACTTTCGCCTTCCTCAGGGTCGAGTAGACTAATATGATCGCCTTGAGGACGTTTTCTCTGGTTATGCGTCCAGCCACTTCCCTTATGCCGATGTGGGATGTGACTCGGGATGTCCAGAGGCCGTCAAGGGCAGTGAGTTCTCCATAACCCTCACTGAGCCCCAGAACGTGGGCGAAGAAACTCAACTCGCTGACGAAACGGTAGCCGCCCTTGTTCAGCGCCTCCTTGTTTATTGGCGCGTACACGAAGGCGTCGATCCCGCCATCCTTCGCCAACTTCAGGGAGACTATCATCGCGTCGCCCACGGCTCTCCCCATCTCGAGGCTTATCTGGCCCATCCTGAACGTCTTGGGGTCCATGTTCTTCAGGTCAAGTAGGGCAACATCGTCTCGGGAGATGCCGGCCTCGCCCGCGTCTCCGTACACCTCGTAGTCAAGGCTGACGCCGGCTATCCTCTGGCCCAACCTGAAGGCTCTGTCATCGCCGATGAGGAGGAAGCGGGAGCCTGTGATGACCTTTTCATCGCATAGGGCCTTCGCCGTCACCTCTGGCCCTATTCCCGTGGGGTCCCCTATGAACAACCCTACCCTGGGTCTCTCTGCGCCACCTCTTTCTCTAGTCGAGGAGTCAGTTGGCTTCATCGATCTTTCTCCACACCTCGTCCACATGGGCTTGGATCAGGTCTTTCTGCTCATCGGATAGGTGCCTGAATCGGCCCTGAGCCTCAAGGTACTCCCTGACCGGCGCCCTCTCCTTCGGCCTCCGTGTCAACCTGTACTTGCCCTCATGTATCTCGTAGAGCGGCCAGAGCCCCGACTGGACCGCGAGCCTCGCCACCTTGATCGTCTCTTTCGTCTGGAACCTCCAGCCCGTTGGGCAGGGGGCCTGGACGTGGATGTAGGCCATCCCCTCGTCGTTCGCGGTGACCTCCTCGGCTCGCCTCACCTTTTGAACGTAGTCGTCGATGTAGGCTATGGAGGCCGTCGCGACGTAGGCGGCGCCGCTGCTAACCATGATCCCCGGCATATCTTTACCGAACCTGCCCTTTCCCTTCAGGTTCTTGCCGACCGGCGTCGTCATGGTCCACGCCCCGTAGGGCGTTGCGCCGCTCCTCTGAATGCCCGTGTTCATGTACGCCTCGTTGTCGTAGCAGATGTATATGACGGGGTCTCCCCTCTCCGCTACGCCGGTCACGCCTCCGAGGCCCAGATCAACGGTTCCACCGTCTCCGATGAAGCACAGGACGTTCATCTCCATCCCCTTCCTGTCCAGACCCGCCTTCACGCCGGTTGCTGGAGCGGCTGGGTTCTCGAACAGGGTGAATATCTGGGGGACCTTAACGAGGGTCTGGAGATCGAATGTCAGCGTCCCCATGCACGCGCAGCCCGGGGCCGTCAGCAGCACCGTGTTCTTCCCTAGGGCGTTCAGCGCGTACTGTAGGGCGAGGGAGGCTCCGCAGCCCGGGCACAGCGGCCCTCCTTCAGCGACCAGCTCTCCTCTCATTTCTTTCTCAACTTGTTTAGACATCTTGGCACGCCTCAGATTACCTTGTTTTCCTCTCCGCCGTTGAAGCCGACCCATATCCTCCCCTTGATAGGCTTCTTCTTCTCGTAGGCCTCGAGGGTCTGGGATATCAGCTCCCTGAGCCTCTCCTCGGTGACGTCTCTCCCGCCGACGCCCGCGTACGCCCCCATGAGCGCCGGGGGGTCGTCCATTGTGTAGAGGGTCGCCGCGACCTCACTGTACAGCGGAGGGTTGCCGCCGAAGGATATGCTCCTGTCGAGGACGACGACTGCGCCGGCTTCCTTTACGGCCTCAGCCAGGGCCTCCCCGGGGAAGGGCCTGAAGCTCCTCACCTTCACGAGGCCGACGGCCTTTCCCTTCGCCCGCTCCTCCTTCACCACCTGTTTGGCCGTCCCCGTCATGGAGCCCATGGTGACGAGGATCAGCTCCGCGTCATCGGTCATGAACTTCTCGACGAGGCCGTGGGTTCTACCCGTCAGCCGCCCATACTCGGCCCCAACCTCGGATATCACGGTCTTCGCCCTCTCCATAGCCTGGTTGAACTTGCTCCTGAACTCCATGTTGTAGTTCTCGGCGTTCACCTGGTACCCGTAGGCGAGGTGCTTCTCGGGGTCGAGGCTGAGGTGGTCGGGTTTGAAGGGCGGCAGGAACGAGTCCACCGTCTCCTGGGGCGGGATGGTCACAGGCTCTGACAGGTACGAGAGGTACCAGCCGTCGAAGCACATCATCACGGGGAGGAGGACACGCCTGTCCTCGGCTATCCTGTAAGCCTGGATCACCGTGTCTACGGCCTCCTGGTTGTCCTCCACGTATATCTGTATCCACCCGCTGTCCCTCACCGACATCGTGTCCGAGTGGTCGGAGAGGAAGTCCAGCAGACCCTGAGGCCTGTTGCCGACGGCCATCACAATGGGCAGCCGCATTACCGGCACATTGAAGATGGGGTTGCTCATGAACCCGAGGCCTGTGCCGCAGGTTGCCGTGAAGGTCCTGCAGCCGGCTATGCAGGCTCCGGTCAGGATGCTCATCACGCTGTGCTCTCCGTCCGCCTCGATGAACCTGGCGTCGAGGTCACCGTCGGCCACGAACTGAGCCAGCTTCTCCGATATCGAGCTCACGGGGGTGATGGGCATGGCTGAGACCAGATCGACCCTGCAGGTCTTCACCGCGTACGCGACGGCTTCGTTTCCTGATAGCAGTTGAAGCGTCATCTTCACTCCTCCTCCACCATCTTTATCGCCCCCTTGGGGCACTCCTCGCCACAGATACCGCAGCCCTTGCAGTAAGAGTAGTTGATCACGTATCCGCCGTCCTCCGTCTTCCTTATGGCGCGCTCCGGGCAGTACATCCAGCAGAAGCCGCATTTAACGCATTTTTCACCGTCCATCACCGGCCTCATAGTCCTCCAGAGACCCGTCTCGACCGGCGGCCTCAGCTTGGCGGCCACGAGAGCCTCAGGTAGTTCGTCAATACCTTTCTTCCTCATCACGTCAAACCTCCGCCGGAGCCCAGAACCTCAGTCTGATCATAAGCCCTGCTCATCACCTCTACGTTGAGCTCCGCGATCCGGCCGCTCCACTCAGCCTCAACCGATTTCACCAAGGAGCCCAAGGTCACCAGCCCTGTGGTCTTGGCGAAGGCCGAGATCATGGCGGTGCTGGTGATGGGGATCGCCCTCGGCCCGAAGATGCTCAGGGAGATGCCTGTGGCGTCGACGACCCCTACCTTCGAAGGCTCGACCTTCAGCCGGACCTCGTCCGGCCTCTTCTTGGTGTTCATGACAGCGACTCCCCCAGCCTTGAACCCCTCAGTCACGTCCAGCATATTCTCTATCTTAGGGTCGGCCACGATTATGCACTCCCAGTCTCGGGGGAAACTCTTCACGAGGATCGGCTCATCTGAGAGCCTAAGATACACCGCGACAGGAGCCCCCCTCCTCTCGGCGCCGAACCTGCCCACGGATGTCGCGTACTTCCCGTCGTACAGGGCGGCTCTGGCGAGTAACTCGGCGGCCGTAACGGTGCCCTGCCCGCCTCTCCCGTAGAACCTGATTATGAACAGTGATTCTCCCGTCCTTAGATTCTTGATCTGTTCGCCTCATGTTATTTAAATGAAAGGCGTCGCGCTGGGCGGCCAAGTCGTGGTAAAACTCTGCTCTTTAACTCTCAGCTCTACACCCGCAACCTTCTGCGGAGATTTTGGGCCGACGGCAACAGTTATACGGGTCAGCCTCGTGAAGGTTTGAGGAGAGCTCATTGAAAAAACCTCTCGAAAACATCAGGGTGCTGGACCTCTCACGTTTCATGGCTGGACCCATCTGCGGGAAGATACTGGCGGACCTGGGGGCCGACGTTTTAAAGATTGAGCCCCCCTGGGGGGACGAGATGAGGTACACGCCGCCCCTAGTCAAACAGGCGAGCCCCATGTTCCTCGACTTCAACCGCGGAAAGAAGGGGCTGACCCTCAACCTGAAGACCGAGCAGGGTGTGAGGATACTCAAGGCCCTCGTGGAGGACGCGGATGTCGTCATTGAAAACTTCAGCGTGGGGACCATGGAGAGGCTCGGCGTAGGCTACGAGGTTCTCAGGGAGATCAACCCACGCATAATCCTCGTCTCCATCACAGGCTTCGGCCAGTACGGGCCGAGGTCAGGCCACCACTCCTTTGACATGATAGGGCAGGCGACGAGCGGCTTCATGTACCTCAACGGGAAGGAGGCCTCAGAGGCTCTCGGGAAGGAGCTTCCTCCCCTCCTCCTGCCGGACGCCATGGCTGACTCCGTCCCCGGCTCATACGCGGCCCTCGGCGTGCTAGCGGCCTTGAACTACAGGAGCCAAACCGGCGTCGGTCAGTGGGTCGACATCGCCCAGCAGGACGTGATGATGTACATCTCCAACTCACTGGTCCTATACCCCGCCACCGGAGCCACGTTCCTAGAGTCGATGAGGAGGTACCGGGTCGGCGTCTACGACATCTTCCAGGCTAAGGACGGCCACATAGCCATAGCGGCTCCGAGCGGGGCAACGGTGGACAGGCTGACTGGGCTCCTCGGCGTGGAGAGCGTGGACGACGACATCGTGAGCGAGTGGGTCAAGACCAGGAGCGTCGAGGAGGCTATGGCTGAGCTCGTCAAATCGGACATACCCGCCTCCCCAATATTCACCATCGACGACATAGTAGAGGACCCGCAGGCAAAGGCGAGGGAGATGTTCCTGGAGGTCGACCACCCCGGGATAGGGATGATGGGCCTCACAGGCATCCCCTTCAAGTTCTCTGAGACGCCCCTGAGGGTCGAGTCGAGGGCGCCGACGCTCGGGCAGGACACCGAGGAGATACTCAGGAAGCTGGGCTACAGCTTCGACGAGATAAAGAAGCTCAGGAACGACGGCGTGGTTTAGAAGACCAGGGTAGGGGCCTCACGCCCCTCTCCTGATAGTTTTCAGTATGGCCTCGTCAAATTTGGTGGTAGCCGCTAAGGGAGAATGAATGTCTTCAGAGACGCCTGCTCGTCCAGCGCCTCCGCCTCCTTCGCGAAGACCTCCGCGATATCGTCGAGCCTATACCTCTCAGAGTTATCTAGGACGATGTCGATGTCGAAGACTCCCCTCTGGATCGCCCTGTAGGCCTCCCTCATGTTCTCCACCGAGCGGAGCCAGGTGAAGTGGACGGGGCTTAGGCTCCTCACCTCGATGGCGTCCTCATGGAAGCGGTGGAAGCAGAACTCCTTTATCGGCGCGTAGTTGTCACCGTACAGGTCCAGCAGGCCGTTGTGGGCGACCATCCCAAGGGCCTGGACTATCCCGATCCCGGTTCCGCCCACGGCGTCAACGGCCACGTCGACGCCCTCCCCGTCCGTCAACTCGTTCACCCTGGCGACAGCGTCATCCTCCCTGGGGTTAATCGTGTGGTCGGCGCCCAGCCTCCTCGCTATGTCGAGCTTTCTCTTAGAGACGTCGACGGCCACCACCATGGAGGCCCCGGCCTTTACGGCGCCCTGGAGCATGATGTTACCCGCAAAGCCAACGCCGTTAACTGCCACGGTGTCACCGGGCTTGACGCCCATGTGTAGGGCGGCCCAGGCTGCGCAGCCGAGGGGCTCGTAGAGGCACCCCACCTCGAAAGAGACTCCCTCTGGTATGGGCTGAACCTGAGCTA
>DATLAV010000008.1:0-8383 GCA_035527235.1 Patescibacteria group bacterium
GCCATCTCCGCCTTACCCCTCAGGGCGTCACGGTCGGCGGCGAGGAGGGCGCGGGTCCTGTCCATGACGGCCTTGGTCTGGGCGCTGATGCCGCCGTTGTAGACGGGTGAGGCGATCACGAGCCCCCCGGCCTCCCTGAGGAGGGGGTATAGGTCTTGGACGTCGTCGTCGATGATGCAGCCGCCTCCGCTGAGGCAGTGGTCACAGTGGGTGCAGAACCCGATCCTCATCCCCCTCACGGTGAAGAGCTCCGTCTCGAACCCCCTCTCCCCCAGCATCCCGAGGGCCTCCCTCAGCACGTACTCCGTGGCCTGAGCCCTCGGGCTGCCGCAGACGCCCAGTACCGTGGTCAATCCGTACCCCTGTGAAACTTCACGTCATGGATGCCGATAAATGCCCCCTTTTACGGGCCTGAAACCGGTCGCGGGGAAGCGTTTTAATATCCTGAGACCGGTTGATATCGAGATACCGGAGGAGTCCAGTTGGATCAGCTTGTGTTCATGGAGTTCGAGTACATATTCGGTGTAGCGGTCTTTCTAGTCCTGCTTCTGATGTACATTTTCTACGTCAAGTACCCGTACAACAGGGACGATAACTAGGCTGCGTGCGTTCTGAGGCTCTTTGTCCAGTGCCTCATCGGTCAAGCGGGCGACAACGTGATGCTGATAAGCTTGATGAGGTATCCTACGGCCCCGAGAGCCGCAACGCCCACCATGACGATCTTGATGCTGAGCCAGTAGGTCTTCCAGTCAGGCTTGGAGATCGTCCTGAGGAGCCTTGAAGCCGACTGGAGGAAGCTACTGATTCCCATCTCGACGCACATCTTGGGGGAGGGCGCCCTTAAATCCTTTACGTATCACTGAGTATCTTCTCGGCGAACCAGGAGGCCTCGAAGCGCTGCAGGTCGTCGTACTCTTGGCCGACGCCGACGTAGATGATGGGCTTCCCGGTGAGGTAGGAGACGCTGAGGCTGCTGCCCCCCTTGGCGTCGGCGTCCACCTTGGTGAGGATGGCGGCGTCGAAGCCGATCCGCTCGTTGAATGTCTGAGCCTGGTCGACGGCGTCGTTCCCTATGAGGGCGTCGAGCACCATCACAGTGAGGTCGGGCTGGACCACCCTCTTAATCTTCTGCAGCTCGTCCATAAGGTTGCGGTTCGTCTGCATCCGGCCCGCCGTGTCGATGAGCACCACGTCGATGCCCTGGGCCCGAGCGTGCTGAACGGCGTCGAAGCTGACGGCCGCCGCGTCCGAGCCGTACTTGTGCTTGATAACCCGCACGTCGAGGCGCCTCGCGTGCTCCTCGAGCTGCTCGATGGCGCCGGCGCGGTACGTGTCCCCCGAGGCGAGGACGACCTTGAACCGGTTCCTCTGGAGGAGGCTGGTGATCTTGGCGATCGTCGTGGTCTTCCCGGTTCCGTTGATGCCGATGAAGAGGACGACGTAGGGGCCCTCCTTCTCCCTCACGCTCTTGAGGAGGTCGATCTCGCCGTTGGTCGTCATCACCGAGATGATGGACTCCCTCAGGGCCTCCCTGACTGGCTTGGTCTTGTCCCCGAACCTGGGGAGGGCGGTGCCCTTGAGCCTCGCCTTGAGCTCGTCGCAGACCTTGGCGGCGACGTCCATGGCGACGTCGTTAGAAATTAGCTGTAGCTGGAGGTCCCACAGGATGGGCTCTAGGTCCTTCTCGGAGAGTTCCGCCTTGGAGATGCGCTCGATTACGCCCTTGAGGCCCTGCTTCAGCTTCTCAAACACTCGGCGGCTCCCCTCGGAGGCTGGCGTTGAGCCTGTTCAGGTTGTCCTGGTGCGCCTGCATCTGGGCCAGGATCTGGTTGAGCTGCTGCCCCGCGGCTTCACTCGCCTTCTCCGCCTCCTCGAGCCTCCCCGAGACGTTTCCCTTCGCCTCCTCGAGGGTCATGTCGATGGAGACGTCGGCACCGATGTTGACTATGATCTTGCTAAGTTCCCCAAACTCAGCCTTGACGAAGGTCCCTCCACCCATGGGGACGAGAATCTGGGAGCCCTCCTCGGCCTCCTCGACTCCTCTTAATGACATCTCGGCGACCCTGAGCTCCGCGACGGCGTTCTGGAGTATGCTGAGCCTCTGCTGAAGTGTCCCGGCTGAGCTCTCCATGAGCTGCAGCTCGTAGATGAGCCGCCTCATCTGGTCTTCAAGGGTTGGCGCTGTCAACCCTGAGCGCCTTCCTCCGCGCCCTCGACTTCTTCGACCCCTAGTATGACTATCTGGTGGCGCTTCGCCCTGTGGCGGCTCCCCATCTCGGCGTAGATCTTCTCGAGGGCGTGGGACTCCTTGGCGGCGGAGACCTCCTTTTTGAATATGATGGGCTCGAAGAGAAGTGGCTTGTCGATGCGTCCACTGACCCTGAAGATCTTGATCATTGCTCGGCCTCCGCGAGGCTGACGGTGACGACCCCTTCGTCGTCCTTGGACATCTTGAGCCTTATCTTCCTGGGGGGGTTCTGGATGCCGTTCTTCCAGATCTCCTCGTTGACCGCCGTCTCGATGATCACATCCTCTGGCTTCATGTGGCGGTCGATGAACTTCCTGAGAACCGTGATGGCCTTCTCCGCCCTCCTGTAACGGGGGGCGATCCAGGCCCTGCCCAGGGGGACCGTGTAGATCCTCTCAACCGCTGCGTCTGACATCGCTTTAATCCTCCTATATCCTCAGCTTGCGGTTCCGCCAGTTTCGCCTGCTCTTGGGGCTCCACCGCACCTTGCCCATGGTCTTTGCTATGATCCATGCTGGGACCGACTTCTTCTGCCTTCCCGCCTTGGAGAGGCGTGTCTTGTACGCTACGTGCTTGTTTCTCGCCATTTCCTATCTCCTCGTTATCTTGATGTCCCTCTGGTTTTGCTGTGACTGGAGCTGCGCCAGCAGCTTCTTGAGCATCTCGTCCGTGATGGGGAGCGCCACCCTCCCCGTCTGGGCCACCTGGATCAGCTGTATCTCCAGCTGGGCGGCGTAGTCGGGGCGGACTATCTTGATGTTGGCGAGGCGCTGCCGGGCCTCAGGCGTCAGTATCTTGCGCATGAGGGTCTCCTTCTGGGCTTCGGCCTCCCCCTGCGCTTTCTGGATCTCCTCCTGTTGCTGCTGCTGGGCCTGTATCTCCATCAGCCTGCGCTGCCTGAGCCTCTCCAACTCCTCGTCCGAAGACACCATGTCTCCCTCAGTACGGCTTTAGTTCGGGCCTCTCCCTGTCCAGCTCGCGCTTTATCTGTCCTGACATGGCGTCAAGGAGGCTCCTGCCCTTCTTGCTGACGATCCTGCCCTTGGTGTCCGCCTTCTCCACGAGGCCGGCCGTCTCCAGCTGCTGAAGTATGCTCCTGAGGATGTTTCCCCCGGCCTTCCTGAAGTGGGCCGGCCTGACGCCCATGCGCTTGCGGCCGCCGTACTCCTTCCTGAGCCTGGAGACCCCCACGGGGCCCTTGACGTAGAGCTTCCTCATCATCGAGGCAGAGCGGACGTACCACCAGTCGGGGTTCTGGGGAGCCCTTTCAACGTGGCTGCCAGTCTTCACGTAGGCCGCCCACTCGGGGGGCGTGACCTCCGGTATGTTGCCCTTCATGTAGTCGGAGAGCCTCTCGATGAGGGTGTCCGCGGGCACGTCGTAGATGGTCGTCATCGCTATCCCTTTTCCGTGTGTACTTGAATTGGTGGGGGACCGACATATATATCTAATCTTTCCCGCCAGTTCGTCAACTCTTACCACGTGAAGAGGATAAAAAGGTTTAGGCATCAGTTGATGGAGGCGCGAGCCCTCAGTTGTCAGCCCTCTTCGCCACGACGCCCAAGAATCTTCCGGCCCTGACGGTCCTGATGATGTCCATCCCCCGTTCCTCCATGAGGGAGACGAGCTGCCCCTCCCCCATCGGCTCCTCGTAACCGAAGGGCCACCTCCCCGAGGCGGTGAGCCCCCACCTCCAGAGACGGTAGTACCAGGTGGGCAGGGGCACGAAGATGAAGACGAAGCCGTCGTCCTTCACGGCGCGGCAGTGGTTCCCCACGATGGCGTCCAGCTCCTCCCCCTCGAAGTGCTCGATGACCCCCTCGCTGTGGACCAGGTCGAACTCGTCGACGTAGGAAACGTGGCGGATGTCCTGCTTCACGAAGCTCACGCTCTCGATCCCGACGGCGCCGTAGACATCCCTCGCCCTGCTCAGGGCGTTCTCGCTGAAGTCCACGAGGGTAGCGTCCCCGCCCAGGTGCTGGATCATCCTCGCCGTCTTGTAGCCTGTCCCGCAGCCCAGCTCCAGTATCCTAGGCTCCTTGAGCCCGAGGCCATCGAGAGCCCTCATGTAACCGTTCCAGATGCTCTGCCTGTAGAACCTGTGGAGGAGGTCGTCGTCGAGGCCACAAGAGTGGCCCTCCCAGTAGTCGTCCCAGTAGCTCTCGATCGGTCCGTGGGTCGCCGTGTGGGGCATAAAGACAGGTCGCCCTCCATGATAATAAGTTTTAACTAATTTTCAAAGATTTGATATCGAAATCCAGTTATCCACCGGTCTAAGCGTAGATTCCTTTGTTTCCGTTGAGTTTAAATCAACCTTGCAACAGACGAGGGATCGACATGAGTTCTGAAGTGTTATACAAAGTGAAAGGCTCCAAGGGCCTGTTCGAGATGACCTGGGAGGAGGTCGGCGAGGAAGGCGGTGGCTGACGGAGCCCGGATCCTGGTCTCAGGTGCTGACGTGGCGATGCTCTACGGCGTATGCAAGGGTCTCGTGGACGCCGTGCGCGGCGCTACCTAGGCCCCATGCCCAGGTAAGCAGTAATATATGAAAAGCAGTTTCTTCCCTGAAGTATTTTGTCGTCCAGAGTAGAGAGGATGAAGGATTTCATCGAGGGTTACGTGCCCGAGGTGATGAGGGAGGCCCGGGTGCCGGGCATGAGCATCGCCGTCCTAAAGGAGGGAGAGGTCGTTTACGCAGAGGGCTTCGGCGCCAGGGACGTGGAGAAGGGTCTCCCCGCGACCCCGGACACACTCTACGGCATCGGGTCCTGCACCAAGTCCTTCGTCGCCACAGCTGTGATGCAGCTCGTGGAGAGGGGCATGCTCAGGCTCGACGACCCGGTCGCCAAGCACATCCCCTTCGAGCTCGGGCTGCCCGGGAAGCCCATCACCGTCCACCACCTGCTCACCCACTCCTCGGGGCTGCCCAACCTGGCGACCTCGACGGTGGCGATCAGGAGGGGCATAGGCAGAGACATGGGGGTCCCATGGGGCGGCGTCAACGACTTCTACAGGCACGTGAACGGCGCCGGAGAGGAGTTGGCCGACGAGCCCGGTAGACGCTTCTTCTACAACAACTCGGGTTACAGGATGCTCGGCCACCTGATCCAGAACGTGAGCGGCAGACCGTTCCACAGGTACATCGAGGAGGAGATCATCAAGCCCCTGGGGATGGAGAGGACGACCCTCGTCAACTCCAAGGCCATGGAAGACCCCGACAGGCTCACCCCGTACAGGAAGACTCCAGAGGGCCTCGAGCCCTCCAAGTTCCCCTACCCGGATCCCGAGGAGGTCGGGGAGTTCTCGTTCATCTCGGCGGCCGGTGGGGTCGTGAGCTCAGTTGTGGAGCTGACCCGGTACCTGGAGATGAACATGAACGGAGGCACCCTCGGGCACGCAGAGATCCTGAGCCCCGAGTCCGTCGCGAGGATGCACTTCATCCACATCGAGCGCGACCCGGGTTACTACGGGAGGTACGGCTACGGGTATGGCTGGGGAGTAACGGAGAGCTTCATGGACCACAAGATGGTCTCCCACAGTGGCTCCATCAGCGTCTCCACCGCCCACCTCTCGTTCATACCCGACCTCAAGATCGGGGTCGCGATGGCAGCGAACTCAATGGGGCCTCCTTATACCTACATAGCCGAGGGCGTCTACGCAGCGCTCATGGGCGAAGACCCCATGGAGGTCGTGCCCGGCATCCAGGTGAGTAAAAGGATGCGCGCCCTCAAGGGCAGCTACGAGACCTACAGGGGCATCCAGAGGCTTGAGGTCGTCGAGAGTGGCGGCCTGCTTCACCTGAAGTCGTCCACGGATCTGGGCGAGACTCTGAAGCCCCTGATACCGGAGGACGACATGATGTCGTCGACGAGGTTCTACACCCTGACCAACGGGGTTAGGCAGCCTGTGGAGTTCGTGAAGGGCCCAGACGGGGGCGTCGACCTGTTCATCGAGAGGTACCGCTACCACAGGAAGACGTGACCCCCTTCTTCCTCCTCACAAGTCTTAAACCCTCATGGGTTCGATCAACTCCCCAATGACAGAAATAAAATCACCGGAGGAGTTCTACGGTTTCCAGCCCGGAGCGGACCGCAAGCTCCTCAGATGGGACAAGCTTGTTGACTACTTCTGGCACCTTGACGGGCACCCATGCGTCAAGGTGACGGAGCTCGGGAAGACCACTGAGGGTAACCCTTTCCTCATAGCGGCGATCTCCTCGCCCAAGAACATCGAGAACCTTGAGAAAATAAGGGAGCAGAGCTGGAGCCTCGCCCACCCCGACGGGCTCAAGGATGAGCGGATTGAGAACATTATCAGGGGGGGCAAATCTGTCGTCTCCATGACGATGAGCGTCCACGCCTCCGAGATCGGCGGAACACAACTCAGCTCGGAGCTCGCATACGAGGTGGCGACCAGCGACGACCCCGAGATCTGTAAGATCAGGGAGACCACCGTCCTCCTCCTAGTCCCCAGCAGCAACCCCGACGGCAACATCAAGGTCGTCGATTACTACAACAAGTACCTGGGCACCGAGTACGAGGGCGGCCCCCTCCCCTTCCTCTACCACAAGTACATCGGTCATGACAACAACAGGGACGCCTTCCACATCACCCAGGAGGAGTCAAAGCACCTCACCCGCTTCCTCTTCCGGGAGTGGTACCCCCAGGCCCAGATCGACTTCCACCACACGGGGAGCTACGGAGCAAGGTTCAGCATACCACCCCACACCGACCCCCTCTACGACGAGGTCGACCCCCTCATCTGGACCGAGCAGCAGTTCTACGGCGGCAAGATGATCATGGACCTCGAGGCCAACGGCAAGACAGGCATCGAGACCCAGGCCACCTACCCGGCGGACGGCGGCCCCTACTGGGACGAGTCACCCATCGCCCACGGCATCTGCGGAATGCTCACCGAGTCAGCGAGCGCCAAACTCGCTACGCCCATCTACGTCCACTACCAGCAGCTTGAGCCCGCCAGGAGGGGAAGACCCGAGTACAGGACCCAGATGAGCTTCCCCCACCCGTGGCCTGGGGGCTGGTGGAGGCTGAGGGACATTGTTGAGCAGCAGAAGGTGGCGGCCCTCGCCGTCCTGAAGGGTGCATCGGCGTTCAGGGAGCAGGTGCTCCGAAACATGTACATGAAAGCCCGGCGCCAGATAGAACGGGGCAGGACCGAGGCCCCCTACGCCTTCATCATGCCCATGGATCAGCACGACCCCCTGACTGCCTACGAGCTCCTCGCCACGCTACAGATGGCCGACGTCGAGGTGAAGGTCGCCCGGAAGCCCTTCGAGTACGGCGGCGCGAGGTACCCCCAGGGGACCCATGTAATCTTCACCGACCAGATCTGCCGCGCCTACATCCTCAAGCTCCTGAGGCGGACGTTCTACCACGATGGCCCATGGAGCCGCACAAGGGACAACGCGCCCATGGCCCCCTACGACCTCTCCACGGACAACCTGGCGGAGTTCATGGGGGTGAAGGTGGTGGAGGTCGCCGAGCCCCTTGAGGGCAAGTTCGACCCCTGCCCTGCCATCGGCGTCCCCGAGGGGCGCGTCGACGACTCCGACGAGGGCTGGCTGCTCGACGGGAGGCTCAACGCCAGCTTCAAGGCCGTCAACGACCTGCTCAAGGCCAAGAAGAAGGTTTTCAGGGCCCTCGAGCCCGTCATGGGCCTGCCCAAGGGGGCGTTCTACGTGCCCTCTCAGAGTGGCATCAAGAAGAGGCTGGACGAGTACGCCGCCGAGCTCGGCCTCGTGTTCCTCGCTGTCAGCGAGCCCGAGTTCGAGATAGCCCCCGTTAAATCCCTCAGGGTGGGCGTCTACCAACGCTACTGGGGGGGCAACATCGATGAGGGCTGGACCAGATGGGTCTTGGAGCAGCACGGCTTCGATTACAGGACCCTGATGGACAAGGAGATCAGTAAGGGAGACCTCGCAAAGTCCTACGACGCCATTATCATCCCCAGCGACGACAGGCGGATGCTGCTGGGCAAGGAGAAGGAGATCGAGGAGTACTACAAGAAGTTGAAGCCCAAGTACGTGGTTCCCGAGTATCCGCCGGAGTATAAGAGCGGCCTCGAGGACGAGGGCCTGGAGAAGCTGAAGAAGTTCGTGGAGGCGGGTGGCACCCT
>DATLAV010000009.1:0-8023 GCA_035527235.1 Patescibacteria group bacterium
ATCGTCTTCGCTTCCACATCCTTCAGCTCGATTCGCCCGTTTGATGTCTTCATCTTCAGCGTCTCCCCCTTTAATGAGTCTACAGATATCCTGCCGTTGCTTGTCCTCAGACGTAGGTCCGTCTCTGCCTTGGCGGGTAAGGTGACGTCCAGACTCACGGAGTATCCCCTGTTCCTCTCGGTAGGGCGGTCAATCATGAGTATCAACCCTAGCTTGTCATCTTCGGGCTGCTCCTCGAGATGGGTTTTCAGCTCCTCTAGATTGCGTTGCGCTTCCTCGTTACTCCTTCCGGAGGCTCTGACGAGGAGCTCCACGTTGTACTCGGGCTTATCCCAGGTACTGACGCTTATCCTCCCATTGAATGTCGCCGCATCAAAGAATGTCTTCCCCTGGGTAACCTCGCCGCTATAGGACCTTACCTCCTCGATCCTGTGGCGATCCCAACCATACTGTGTTTCCCTGATGCCTTCGCCAGCAGCTTCGAGCCCCTCTCTTATGTTCTGGGCTGCTGTAGATAATGCGTTCTCAACCTCACGTTCCCACTCTTGGTTCGGATGTTCCGGGCGGCTCATGCCTGAAGCCTTTCCTTTCTCAGTCATCTGACCACATTTATGGCAGAAGAAGGCGTCCTCGGGCAGCTCAATCCCACAGTTGCTACAGAAAACCATCTTTTTTCATTCTCCTTTAATATTAATAAAACGATTCTATCCCAGGCTAGTACAGTATCCTCTTTAGTGGGACGAACCGGCTGTAGAAGTCAAGAAGGCTCTTGACCGCACCGTCGATGCTTAGATCCGAGCCATCGTAGGTATTGATCACGTTCTGGAGTTTCTTCAGGTTCCGTATATTCTCCTCCGATATCGTTACTCTTTTCATTCCAATCATGAAAAAACATAGAGAGACACCTTTTAAGGCCGACTCACGGTTTATACTCACTTCATATAGTCACTTGTTGTGACTATCTTTTGAAAAATTGGGAAAAAGGGGGATAATATAACCCTCAGGCGGTCTTGTCTATCTCAACCTTCCCATCAGCTGTGATGGTCGCCTTCGAGTGTCTAAGCCCCCAGCAGCTGATGACGACACCGACTGGAAGCGAGGCCGGATGGCGAGCAGCGAGTTCTATATGGAGATCGAGAGCGGTAATCCCTTCACCTAAGCCCATCGCCCCTATCCCCAGCTCGTTCACCTTCCTGAGTAGCTCCTCCTCGATGGCGGCGACCCGGGGGTCGGGGTTTCTGACCTTGAAGGGTTTGAGCAACGCCTCCTTTGCGAGGTACATGCAGTGATCCTCCCCCCCTCCTATCCCGACGCCGACGAAGTAGGGCGGGCATCCCAAGGAACCGGCTGCGGCGACCGCCTCGATGATGAACTGCTTGACTCCCCTCCATCCCAGTCCCGGCTTTAGCATCCTGTGGTTGGCCACGTTGCTACTCCCCCCTCCCTTGGGCATCGCGATGAGCTCAAGGTCGTCGCCCTCCACCATGTCGATGTAGATAATGGGGACGTGGCCATGGAGTCCGACGTTGTTCCCGGAGTTCCCCTCGAACATGTCAACGGCGTTAGGCCTAAGAGGCACCTCTTGGGTGGCCCGCTTTGTCGCCTTGACCAGCACATCACTCAACTTGGATCTGAGGGGGAAACCATCGCCGACCTTGGCGATGAAGGCAACAATGCCCGTGTCCTGACACATAGGCCTAGAGCCCTCCCTCGCGATCCCAACGTTCTCCAATATATTGGCGAGCTGGGATTTACCCACGGCGCCTTCCATCTCCTCCATAGACTTGGTCATCACCTCGACGTACTCGACGGGTAATTCGGTGACCGCTATCCTGAGGAGCTCGACCGCCGTGTCCTCGATCACTTTCTCAATCTCAGGCATCTCTATCCCTCCATCTCCGCCATTATTTTCTCCATCCTTGCGGTGACCTGGCCCTTCACATCCTGAGTCAGGTTGTTACCATGACTGTCGATGGTTATGATCATTGGCCCAAAGTCCTCGACCTCGTAGACCCAGAGGCACTCGGGCATGCCCAATTCCTCCAGCCAGAAGACGTCCTTAACCCTCTTGATGCCCCGGGCCGCTAGCAATGCGGCTCCACCCGTGAATGCTCCGTAGACGCATCCATATTCCTGACAGGCCTTAGAGGTTCTGTCCCCCATACCCCCCTTCCCAATGATAATGGCGGGCTGGAACGCCTCAATGAATGTGTCCTGGAAGATCTCCATGCGCGCTGATGTGGTGGGACCTGCTGCGACGACGGTCCACTGGCCATCCACCTGCTTCATGATCGGTCCGCAGTGGAAGATACCGATGCCCTTGAAATCGACTGGAGGTTTCTCTCCCTTCTCGTAGAGCTCCAGGGACTCAAGGTGGGCCTCGTCCCTGGCCGTGACGACCGTCCCGGTAACGTAGACTAGGTCACCCATCTTCAGCTTCCTGATCTCGTCCTCGGGCACTGGGGTCTTGAGATGGTACTCCATATCAACCCTCCTCATAACTCGCATCCAACTGCTTTTAAGTCCTGATAGTGCGTAAAACGACTGTCGCTTTAGAAAATTATAATATGGGTGATGTGCATGCCTAACAGATGTCAACCGGAAAATCGGGGTTATACTACACCTACGGGTCTGAGAACCGCCTGTTCAAGGAGAAGGTCGAGGAGCTCAGCGGCGAGAACATCGACCTCTGCTTCCAGTGCGGCGCATGTAGCTCCGGCTGCCCCCTCACGACCGAGATGGACTTGCTCCCCTCTACGGTGATCAGGTACGCCCAACTGGGCATCGATGAGGTGCTCGAATCCAAGACTATCTGGCTCTGCAGCACCTGCTTCAACTGCGAGGTTCGCTGCCCTAGGGGAATCGACATCGCCAACGTGATGGAGGCCCTAAGGCAAATGGTTCTCAGGACCAAGTACGACAAGGTTAGCTTGGACGATCTCACCCCCGAGGAGCTGAGGGAGCTACCCCAGGTAGCCCTTGTGAGCACCTTCCGGAAGCTTACGGCATGAGGTGAAAAGATGAAGCTAGCATACTACCCGGGATGCACGCTGAAGACGACGGCGAAGAACTTCGACTCATCAACGGTTGCGGTGGCGAAGGTCATGGGAGTTGAGCTCGTCGAGCCTTCCCGCTGGAACTGCTGCGGGACTGTCCACGCACTGGTGAAGGACGACGTGATGCACTACCTCGCCCCCATACGGAACCTTGTGAGGGTCGAGGAGATGAACGCTGAGGGCACCGTCGAGGACAAGCAAGTCGTCACGCAGTGCGCCATGTGCTACAACACGTTGAAGAGGGCGAACACGGTCGCCAACGCCGACCCCGAGAAGATGGGGAAGATTAGGGACATCATGGAGAAGGAGCCAGAGTACTCCGGCTCCGTCGATGTTGTCCACTTCCTAGAGATGTTGAAGAAGGAAGGTTGGGAGAAGGTTGCAGGATTCGTAAAGAAGCCGCTGGAGGGGTTGAAGGTCGTACCTTACTACGGCTGCCTCCTCCTGAGGCCGAGGGAGTTTGGGATAGACGACCCAGACAGCCCAAGTATCATGGAGGACCTTCTCCGCTCCCTCGGGGCAGAGATCGTGGACATCCCCTTCAAGGCCAAGTGCTGTGGCGCATACCATACGGTCTACTCTAAGGAAGTGACCGCGGATCTGTCCCACAGGATACTGGAGCAGGCCCTTGAAGCCGGAGCGGACATCGTTTCCACCGCATGTCCCCTCTGCCAGTACAACCTCGGGGACAGGCAGAAGACGATCGCCGAGATTTTCCGGGACTTTGAGCCAATTCCAGTTGTTTATTACACCCAGCTGATGGCCCTCGCCTTCGGCCTTGAAGAGGAGGCGACAGGATTAGATCAGAACTACCCTGACCCGAGGCCGGTCCTCGAGGAGAAGGGGCTAGTATAGGAGGAGTTGTGTTGGACGAGAAAGAGTTTAACATGGTAACCATCTACGTGATGGGAAAGAAGCACAGGGTTCCCGACGACCTCACCATCATGAAGGCGATGGAGTATGCCGGGCACCAGTTCAGGCGGGGCGCAGGATGCCGCGGAGGATTCTGCGGCGCCTGTGCAACGATATTCCGGAAGAAGGGCAGCTACAAGCTGCAGGGGGCATTGGCGTGCCAAAAAATAGTCGAGGACGGCATGTACATCGCCCAGATCCCCTTCAGCCCTGCTGAGAAGAAGGCCTACGACATGGACGAGCTTAGGCCCAACGCCAACACCTTCCTCGAATACTACCCGGAGATCGCCCGATGCCTGAGCTGCAACACCTGCACCAAGGCCTGCCCCCAGGACATCAAGGTGATGGACTATGTCCAGGCCGCCCTGAGGGGTGACGTCGAGGAGACGGCTAAGCTCAGCTTCGACTGCCTGAGCTGCGGCCTCTGCGCCGTCAGATGCCCTGCCGAGATAGTTCCTTATAACGTAGGCCAACTCGCACGGAGGCTCTACAAAAAGTACGTCGTGGGACCGACTGACCACGTGCTCAAGCGAGTGGAGGAGGTCGATGCGGGTACATTCGACGATGGCATCGATGAACTGAAGGGGCTTGAGAAGAACCCGCTTCAGGACAGATACGAGAAAAGGGAGAAGAGGTTGTGAAGATGAGCGGATATCCAGAGTCGTTCCAGAAGTCTCTCAGGCTCGTTGAGAAGAATAGGCAGGACAGGGTTGGAAAAAGCTTCCCGTCGATGACCGCAGCGGAGAAGGAGAAGATACTGAGGGACTGGCACCCCGACTACAAGATGGACCAGAAGCGTGAAATCAAAGTCGGGCCTAGTGCGGGGGAGCTAATGCCCAACGAGGTGGCCGACGTGTTGGAGGCCCATCCGATCATCTCCCCTGATCAGATCGACCTCACAGACATCGTGTACGACGTCGACGTAATGGTTATCGGCGCAGGCGGAGCCGGGCTGAGCGCAGCCCTCCTCGCCCAGGAGAATGGTATCTCACCAGAGGATATCCTCATGGTCCAGAAGCTGAGGCTCGGAGACGCCAACTCCAAGATGAGCCAGGGCGGGATACAGGCGGCGACGGACCCCGATGACAGCCCCACGATCCACTACCTCGACATAATTGGTGGCGGTCACTTCGTGAACAAACCCGAGCTCGTGGAGGTGATGGTGAAGGAGGCGCCGGGTGTCATCAAGTGGCACGAGGAGCTCGGTGTCATGTACGACAAGCTCGAGGACGGTACCCTTCAACTCGCCCCGGGCGGCGGCACCAGCAGGAAGCGGATGCACAGCTGCAAGGACTACACGGGCCTCGAGATAACTCGGGTCCTCGTCGACGAGTTCCTCAACAAGGGTATCGACTATACTGAGTTAACATGTGCTGCGGAGTTGATCATGGACGACAAGGACCAGGTCGCCGGGGCCGTCCTTTATGACATGGACTCAGATGAGTACCACATCGCCAGGGCGAAATCAACGGTCATGGCCACTGGGGGCTTCGGCAGGCTCCACATTCAGGGATTCGAGACCACGAACCACTACGGGGCTACCAACGACGGCGTCGTCATGGCGTATCACGCTGGGGCCTACCTTAGGGACCTTGACTCGACCCAGTTCCACCCGACGGGAGCGGCCTATCCTGAGCAGATCGTGGGTCAGCTCTGCACTGAGAAGCTGAGGACCCGTGGCTCTCAGCCCCTCGACAAGCAAGGTGAGCTGTTCGTCTACCCCCTCGAGACGAGGGATGTGGAGGCATCAGCCTTCATCAGGGAGTGCTACGGGAGGGAGAACGGCATCGAGACCCCCAGCGGGATGCGCGGGGTCTGGCTAGACACACCCCTCATAGACATCATTAACGGTGAGGGAACCATCGAGAGGGAGTTCGCGGCCATGTTCCGCAACTTTAACAAGTTCGGCATCGACATACGCCACGAGCCCATGCTCGTCTTCCCGACACTCCACTACCAGAACGGCGGTATCGACATCAATGTCAGGTGCGAGTCCAGCGTGCCCGGGCTGTACGCCTGCGGGGAGGTCGCCGGAGGGGTCCACGGGAAGAACAGGCTCATGGGGAACAGCCAGCTCGATCTCTATGTATTCGGAAGGCGGGCGGGTAAGTACGCCGCGGAGAGGGCGAAGAACGCCAGCCTCGGCAAGCTCACACTCGACCACCTTAACCGGTACGAGAGATGGCTGGCGGAAGCCGGAGTCGAGACAACGAGAAAGGCACCCATACTTCTCCCTGAGTACAGGGGGAAGAGGACTCTCGAGCACAAGATTAGCCTGCTCTAGGCAGTGAAACACATGGGAGAAGAGCAAAGAATCGGCGTCTGGGTCTGCGAGTGCGGCGGTAACATAGGTGACGTGGTCGACGCTGACGCCGTCATCGACGCCCTGAAGGGGGATGTCGCCTACACGAAGAAGGAGAGGTACCTATGCTCCAGCCCCTCCATCACGAACATCAAGGACGCGGTGGAGAGGAACAACCTGGACCGAGTCGTCCTCGCCTGCTGTACACCCAAGATGCACCGTGAGACCTTCAAGGCTAACCTTGAGGAGGTGGGGCTAAACCCTGCTCTCCTCGAGATGGTGAACGTCAGGGAGCAGAGTAGCTGGGTCCACAAGGACGACCACGAGGGCGCCACCCGGAAAGCCCTAGACCTCATACGCGGCGCATTAGAGAGGGCGAAGGTCTCGACGCCCCTTGAGTCGAAGAAGATGGAGGTTAACCCCGAGGTCCTTGTGATCGGGGCCGGCGTCGCTGGGATCACCTCAAGCCTACGGCTTGCGGAGTACGGAATGAAGGTCCACCTAGTCGAGAAGAGGCCCAGCATCGGCGGTCACATGATCCAGTTCCCTAAGGTCTTCCCGACGCTGGACTGCAGCCAGTGCATCCTGACGCCAAAGATGGCCAGCGTCAATCAGAGCAGGAACATCAACCTCATCTCCTACGCGGAGGTCTCAGAAGTCTCAGGGGTCCCCGGGGACTTCGACGTCAAGGTCAAGCTGAAGCCCAGGGGCGTGGACATCGAAAAATGCATCGGTTGCGGTACCTGTAGCAGCGTCTGCCCCACCGAGGTGCCCAGCGAGCACGACATGGGCCTAGGGAATCGGAAGGCGGTCTATATACCGTTCCCCCAGAGCGTCCCAAGCGTCTACACAATCGACTTCGAGCACTGCATCAGATGCGGGCAGTGCGCCAGAGCATGCCCGGCCGAGGCCATCGACCTAAACGACCCGGGAAAAGAGATTGATCTCAACGTAGGCGCGATCATCATAGCCACAGGGTACGAGCTCTTCGACATCGGGAGCCTCGCCCAGTACGGCTACGGGAAGTACCCAAACGTTGTCACGAGCCTCGAGATGGAGCGCATCCTCGACGTGAACGGCCCTACCGGAAGCCAGCTCATAGTCCCCGAGACAGGCAGAGAGGTGAAGAGCATCTCGTACGTCCTCTGCGCGGGCTCCAGGGACACCGAGGTCGGCAAGCCCTACTGCAGCCGTGTCTGCTGCCTCTATGCTCTGAAGCAGGCTCAACTCCTCAGGGACAGGGGCGTAGACGTCTGGCTCCACTACATCGACATACGCTCCCCGGGCCGACGGTATGAGGAGTTCTACAGGACGACCCAGGACAAGGGCGCCATGTTCGTCAAGGGCAAGGTGACCGAGATAGTGCCCAAGGGGGAGCAGGTCCTGGTCAGGGGTGAGGACATGATGATAAACAGGATGGTCGAGAACGCCGTCGACCTCGTCGTCCTCTGTCCCCCTATCGTCACCACCGAGGACACCCTGAAGCTCGCTGAGATGCTGAAGGTGCCCGTCGACGAGGACCAGTTCGTCCTTGAGCGCCATCCGAAGCTGGACCCCATGGCGACGAAGAGGGACGGCATCTTCGCAGCAGGGGCCGTCGTGGGCCCCAAGGATATTCAGTCAACGACCGCTGAGGCCGAGGGGGCCGCCATGAAGGTCGTCAACTTCCTCTCCAGCGATCGGGTAATAGAGCCCAACAAGGCGTTCCTAGCTCATCCCTATCTCTGCGATGGTTGCGGCGACTGCGTCGACG
>DATLAV010000010.1:0-9602 GCA_035527235.1 Patescibacteria group bacterium
CGGTGAACCACCCGGCCCTCTTCATCAAGGACCTCCGCCTGAAGAAGATCCCTGAACCCTACAGGGAGATGATCCTGGGCAAGAACGCATTGAGGCTCTTCTGGGACCTGTTGGAGTGACCAGGTCAAGCTCAGGCCAGGGAGGTCTCCACCCTCTCCTTTCCCTTCCCCGGGTTCTTCCTCCTGAGCCTTACAGACCCTATCTCCCCGGTGTTCCTGACGTGGGTGCCGGCGCAGTGCATCTCCACGGGGCCGCACCTCCAGACCCTGATCTCAGGGTCGTCAGGCTTCCTGTCGATCCTCACCTCGTGGCCCTCAGCTAGGAACGCGTTCGTAGCGTCCTCCACGGCCTTCAGCTCCTCCGCGGGGAGCCGGCCGTCGTAGACGTAGTCCGCCCGGTCCTTCACGTCATCGACGAAGGAGCCGAGCCTCTCCATCTCTCCCAAGCGCTGCCAGAGGAAGTGCTCCATCAGGTGGGAGGCGGAGTGGAGCCTCATAATCCTGTACCGCCTCTCCCAATCCAGCTCGCAGGAGACCTCGATCCCTGGACCGAAGCCGGGTTCAATTTCCAGATAGTGAATTATCTTGCCGTCGACAACCTGGGCGTCCATGACCCTTAGGCCTCTGATGGTGCCTGTGTCGCCCGCCTGGCCACCTTTCTCGGGGTAGAAAGCGGTACGGTCGAGCTCTACCTCGACCCCGTTGACGGCCACAACGACGGCCTTGAACTTGGAGAGGTAGGGGTCCTCGTCGAACAGCTTCGTCGTCCCGGGCAAATGAATCACCCCGGGATCAGCGGAAGGCACCCCTAAGGAAGGGGTAGAGCTCGTCAACCTGCTCCTGCACCAACGTCTGGTAGTACTGGTAGAGGATGCTGACGCAGAGGAGCGCGCCCATGCCCGAGCTGAAGACGCCGAAGAACTCGGAGAAGGCGGCTAACATGCCTATGATGAAGCCGCCTATCACGGTGATGGTGGGTATGTACCTGTTGAGTAGGTTCTCAATGGGCCTCCTGCTCCTCCTGAAGCCGGGGACCATCATCCCGGAGCTGAGGAGCTGATCCGCCATGTTCGCCGCGCCCAGACCCCCGATCTCCAGCCAGGTCAGGGAGAAGACGACGCAGATGGCGACGACGATGACCATGTAGATGAGTGCCCGAAGGGGCTCAGAGATAACATTCTCCAGGGTCCCCGGCGATGTGATGTAGTACGCCAGGCCCCCGGTGGGGTAGACGCCGCTCTCAGTCTGGTTGTAGACCCCGATGAGGTTGATTATCGCGTTGGAGTTGTTCTGGTTCCACCTCGACCAGAGGAGCTGCCCCACGAGCTGTACGTTCGCGAACAGCGTGTAGGCGAGTATCACGGGGATGTTGGAGACGTAGAGGAGCTTGATGGGCATCCTCCCCCTGTACCCCCTGAACATGGAGTGGGAGATGGGGAGCTCGACTCGCATCCCCTCGATGTAGACGACGAAGGCGAAGACGGCGATGGTCGTCAGGAAGCCGATCATGTCGGGCAGGTTCCCCGCCCTGGAGAACCAGGCCGCCACCGGGTCGCTCCTCAGGATCGACTCGAAGAACGCCCAGATGGCGCCGTACCTCTTGCCGTCGGCCATGGGGCCGCTCAGTGAGAAGGAACTCCACCAGATGGTCTTGGTGATCCCCGCGACGATGAAGAGGCTGATGCCGCTTCCGATGCCCCAGCCCTTCTGGACGAGTTCGTCAAGCATCATGAGTATGAAGCCCGCTGCAGCCAGCTGGCCCAGCAGGAGCAGGGCTGTTCCGAAGTCGACCCTGCCGTAGGTGCCACCGATGATGTACATGGTAGCCTGAAGGATGATCATGAGGAATGAGAAGACCTTACTCGCCGTCGTGAACAGCGCCCTGTCATCCGGGTTCGTGTTGTCGAAGCTGATGATCTCGGAGCCCGCCAGCAGTTGTATGATGAGGCCGGCCGTGACTATGGGGCCGATCCCCAGCTCCAGCAGGGTCCCGTGGGTGGAGGCGAAGATGACCCTCATCGTGAAGAGCGCCTCGTTCTCTTCTCCGACGTCGACGCCGTAGAGGGGCACCTCTGCCATGACGAGGTAGCAGACGAGGGCGAGGAGGGTCCATATGAGCCTCCGGTTGAAGCTCACCTTACGCTCCGGCGCCTTAACCTCTGGTATGAAG
Source organism: Patescibacteria group bacterium (assembly GCA_035527235.1). GTDB lineage: Archaea > Thermoproteota > Bathyarchaeia > TCS64 > TCS64 > BS750m-G28. The sequence goes on from DATLAV010000010.1 coordinate 2,170, forward strand.
CGGGAGATGGGTCTGAAAAGCTCGAGGAACGTGCCCATCCCGATCACTCGGATTCTAGGATCTGTCCTCCGACAGCCTCAAGCTTCTCTTGGGCTCTCAACGAGTACTCTGGGACGCTAACCTTCAGAGGGATGTTGATGCTGCCCCGCCCCAGCAGCTTCTCGTATCCTAACGCCTTGAGGTCGAGGCTGAGATCTTCAGGCGCCGACTTAATCTTCTCAGCGCCGAAGCTGTCTATAGCTAGTTTGTGGAGCTCGCCCACGTTGATGGTGTCGGCCTCGGGCCCGATAGCCCAGACCGATGTGAAGCCTTTCTTCTGGTATCTTTCGGGTTCATACTTCACAGTGCGTATCCAGTGGTGCTTGCGGCCTCCGGCATTACCTTTCCCGCCCCTCATGCCGCCTTTCCTGTGCTGGCCTACTTGACCCCAGCCGCAGTACCTTGAGCCTCGCTGTTTCCTCGATTTTTTGAGTTTTGAGGGCATTGTTCCACCGCCCGTATTTAATGAGCATTATCGCAATAAAAACCTAGACCAATGATCGAAGGCCAAGAGTTTCTATTTTTATCTGCTCCCCGTCTAAGATTACACAGAGGGTAAAAAGGCTTTCGGAACGAAAGAAGCCGAAAAAAACGCCATTTAGGGGCATAAAGAGCGAGGCCTAGGCCATTTAGAACCGGTGAAAAAACGCACGACTCCTAGTTATTAGGTGATAATGGCTCGAATATTGAGATTTGAAAAGATAGAACTAGTCGGCGGGGTCAACTCATTCTCTTGGCGAGTTCGTTGATCGCCTCGCCCCTGTAACCGAGCTCACCGTCGTTCCCGTAGTGCTTCTTGATGGTTCTCTTGAAGCCCTTGCGGGGGGGGTGGAGCCTGAAGAAGGGCTTAGCGCCCATGAGCTTATCGAGTTCAACCTGGCAGGAGTGAATGGCGGTCGCCAGTTCATCAAAGGAGTCGAATCCCCACGCCTTGACGGTGCTGATGTCGATGGGCTTGTCGCCCACGATCCTCCCCCTCTTCTCAAGGATGAGGCGGATCATCTCGATTGTTGGTTCACCCCATGTGACCTGGTCCCTCGCTCTCTGGAGCATTCCGGCGTAGTCGGGCCGGTCGTCCAAGAAGGTCGCCGTCATGTTCCGGTCCATCCTGAGGAACCTGAGGTTCTTCTCGTTCCTGTCGGATAGGTTCACGCCACCCCTGATGCGGATGGCTAGGTAGCACTTTCGATCCATCTACATCGCCCAATCCTGAGGGGTCATCACCTTGGCGGTGTTCTTGAGGGCCTCGAACGTCGCGAATGAGAACGAAGTCGCCGTCTTCGTCGCGCCTATGGACTTGGACCAGACGTCCTTGACACCTGCCAGGGTCAAGACGGTCCGCGCCTTCTCGCCTGCCACGAGGCCCAGGCCCTTCGCGCCGGGTATCAGGGTTACAACGACGCTGCCGCTCTTCCCAGAGACCTTGAAGGGTATCGTGTGGGGCTCACCGCAGTCGCACTCCCAGCTGCCGCAGCCCCTCCTGATGGGGTAGACGTTCAGCTTCGCCTCTCTGATGCCCTTCTCAATCGCGTTGCGGACCCGCGGGGCCTTGCCAGCTCCGAGGCCTATTAGGCCGTCCCCGTTGCCCACGGCGACGATAGCCCTGAACCTGGAGCGCTCTCCGGCGTCGGTCTGCTTCTGAACAAGGTTGATGTCTATTACCTCGTCCCTGAGGTCAGGCACCAGGATGTCGATGATTTCGACCTCCTTGATCCTGAGGCCCTCCTCGAAGACCTCGTAGATGGATGAGATCATCCCTTCGCGCACCATCCTGCCGAGGTTGGTCTTAGGCACCCAACGGTCAAGGGCTTCTTGGCGCTCTCTCCTTCTGTTGCTCATTGATTCTCCTCCGTTATCTTCGCCTTTACGGCGGCGAAGTGCTCAGGCAAGGCCTGAGGCTTCAGACCCCTCTTGAGGTAGCCTGAGAAAATGTGATCGTAATCCAGCGGGTCCTCGATGGAGGACGCGTACTCGCTGATGGTCCTCCCCTCGATCCTTGCGGGCTCAGGGAGGACGTCCGGGTTGCAGGCGATCTTGAGGCCGCCGTCCTGTGCCCCCTTCACGGCGGCAAAGACCGTCGATCCCTTCGTGGGCCTAGCGAGCCCGAGGTCCAGGTTGGCGAACTCAATCCCCTCCTTGACGGCCTTGAGCCCAGCTATGTAGCCGAGGAGGTACGCTGCGGGTGTGTTCTTCCTCCCACCGAGCCAACCGTACTTCTCCAGCTCGGAGGAGTACGCCTGGGTGAGGACGAAGTCGCCCTCGACCTTTGAGGACACTATCTGTATGTTGAAGTTCTTGTTTGAGGGTCGCACGACGAATCGGGGTCTCTCGGACGTCGCCAGGATCCTCCTGATCCTGTAGTTTGTCTTGGCCTCCCGCCTCCTGCGGTAGGGGACCCTGTACCTAGGCCCCTTAGCCAAAGGTCCGCCTCCTCAGATTGTTCGCGCTGATGTACCTCTCAAGCCCCGCGACGCTCCTGAACTCGCCGCCCTTCGCCTTCCTATAGAGGCTCCTGTATGTGCTAACCGTGATGATTCTCCGCTCCCTGAGGCGTCTCAGCCTCCTCCTCTGGGACCGTATCTTGTTCATCCAGCGGGTCTTCCTGGGGACCAGCGAGAACTTTTTACCCTTCTTCGAGCCCGGTCCTCTACGCCTGCCGATCTTCTTCTTGGCGTCCTGTACCCTCGCTCTTCCACGGCTGAGGCTGTTCATCGGGGCGGCTTTTATGACACCATCCTTGATGAGCTTCTTGATCTCCTGGCGCGTGATGGCGGCCTCGACGTCATCAGTCCTCTCGGGGTCGATCCAGATCCGGTTCTCACCGGCGTCGAGGATCGTTGCGGCGAGTCGCCTCTGGCTCCTCAGGCTCATTCCGGGGCCTCCTTCTCGTCAGGCTCCTTGGGTTCCTCTTCGGGCTCCTTCTCTTGCGCCTCCTCGAGTTCAGAGGGCTCCTCGGCCTCGATTTCGAGGAACTTTTTCGCCTTGCCGACGTTGAGCACCCTTATCCTCTGGCTTTCCGCCTCCTTGATTATCGCAACCCTCTTCCTGTTGCCGACAGAGCCACCTATGCGTGCGACCTGCGTCTCTGGGTCGATGATGGCGAGGTCCCCGACGTTGTGGACCCGCACCTCCTCCATTCCGGTGGGATGCAGGTCACGTACGATCCTGGGTGAGCCGTATCCGACGTTGACGTTCTTTGGCCAGCCCTTCATGTTCTGCCTCATCGAGTTGTCTATGCCCGTAGGCTTACGCCAGCGGTCCCTAAGGCGGACGTGCCTCCATGACTCCATCTGGTGGAACTTGGGCCTCCTCTGGGACATACGCTTCTTGAGACGCATCAGCCTTCCCTGTTCACCTGAATCGCTCATCTCCATCACTCCTTGCTGTAGACGTATATTCCGTCGAGGAACTTTCTTAGGTCCTTACGCCTGATCTTCGTAGCCTGCTGGATGTTGGCAGCGGTCTGGGCGACCTCGTCTATGTCGACGCCCTCTACGAGAACGTCCTCGCCCTCGATCTTCACCTGGGCGTTGCCGACGATGTTAGCCTCACGAGGCTGGCGTTCCCCGATGAAGTTCTGTATGATTAACTTATGCCCCTGAATCCTCAGGGTCATCGGGAAGTGGACGAAGACGACCTTTAGCTTGTACGTGAACCCATCGGTCACGCCCTTGATCATGTTGTTGACATGGGAAGCAAGGGTGTTGACCAGAGAGGTCTCCCTCTTCTTGGGGTTAACCGCCCATATCCGAAGACCCTCGTCACTGCGCTCCAAGTTGAGCCATACGTGGCTGAAATCCTTGATGACCTCTCCACCTGCACCGGCCACGGTCACCTTCTTCCCATCGAGGCTGAGGGTCACGTCCTCCGGGACTTCGACCATCCTCTCAACAACGATCGTAGCCATCAGACATCACCTAGTAAACGTACGCCAGAACCCTTCCACCCAGGTTCTGCTCCCTCGCATCCTCGTGGGGCAGCACACCCTTAGGAGTCGAGATTATGAGGGTACCCAAGTCCCGGCTTGGGAGGAACCTCTTCTCGTACTTCTCGATGCTTGAGACCTTCACGGAGTACCTGGGCCTGACGGCCTTGCAGTCGTTGATGCGGCCGAACAGCTGAACACGGAACTTCCCCTGGCGGCCATCATCGATGAACTCGATCTCGCCGACGTATCCCTTGGACTGGATCAGCCTCAGGACCCTGCCGACCAGGTTCGAGGCGGGGCATATGATGCACTCCTTCTTCTGCCTAGCTTCGTGGATCAGTATCGTGTTGAACGCGTTCACTAGAGGGTCCATCATTCATCACCTATACTTCTTGAAGCCCAGGTCCTCGGCGACTTCCCTGAAGCACTGCCTGCAAATGTTCAGGCCGTAGCGCCTGATGAGGCCATCGTATCTGCCGCAGCGTGTGCACTTTCTGCTGCCCTTGCCGTAGGCCCTCTCCTTCTTCTCACTCAACCGGAAGTCCCACCTCTACACCGAATTTCTGCTTTATAAACTCGATTGATTCTTCCCGGGTCACCCTGTGGCTCTGCCCCACACGGGACTTTGCCCTCCTCTTGCGGGCGACCCTGTATCCTGCCCTCTCAACGGTGACCATGACGTCCATCCCAAAGATGCCGAGGTTCGGGTCGTACCTCTGGCCCGGGATGTCGATGTGCTCCTGGATGCCGAAGGCGAAGTTACCGTGGTCGTCGAAGCTTCGGATGTTCACTCTCCTCCTGACGGCGTCAAAGCTCTTCCTGAGCAGGGTCTCCGCCCTCTCACCCCGTAGTGTGACCAGGCAGGCGATGGGCTCACCCTTCCGGACGCCCCATGTACGTATCGTTTGCTTGGCCCTCCTCTGGTTGGGCTTCTGGTCCGTAAGGCTCTCCATTATGGTCATAGCCTTCTCCAGGGGCTCTCCAGACTTTCCCATCGTGATGTTCACGACGACCTTTCCGATCTTGATCTCTCGCATGTCACGAGGCCCGATGATCCTTCTACGGAGAGCCTTGACGGGAGCCTCCTCCTCAGGCTCGACCTTCTCGACCTCCGGTTCATCGATCTCCTCAGGGATCGCCTCGACCTCTTCCTCAACCTCCGGCGAAGCTGGCTCCTCGGGCGTAGCTTCAACCTCAGGAGCTGGCGTCTCGGGAGCGGGAACGACCTCGGTTTTTTCCGGCTCTTCCTTGACGACCTGCTTCTCCTCGTCCTCTTTCTCAGGGATGGAGACTTCTTTCACGGGAGGGTTCTCGCTCATGTCATTCACCACCCGGTAGAGAAATTATTGGGGCCTCGGTGCCCACGGCGAAGACGTAGTCCGTCAGAGTTCGTACGTCGTCGTTTGCGGCCGTCCTGACGGTCGCGGTCCTCTTGCCGCCGGTCTCCGAGCTGAGGCCCAGGAGTATTCCCGAGGTCCCCTGGGACCTTCCTCCGGTGATGATGACCCGGACGCCCGGCTTGAACTCGATGTGCTCCTCGACCTCCTGATCGAGGATGTTGAGCTTGAGGATGTCGTGGACGGCGTAGTGCTCACGGTCGTCCTCCAGCAGCAGGTTCCTGCCGTCGTGGAGGTTGAGCTGCGTCTTGCCGCCCTTCACCGTCGACTTGCCCACTATCTGGCAGAGCTTGAAGCCCCGTTCCGCCCCCTTGATGGGGTGTAGGACGAAGCGCCCGCCGTGCTCTGGGAGGATCCTGTAGGTCTCATCCGCGTCGGGCAGTGAGACGACGTCCATGAGCCCGACGGGGTACCTGACGTCGATCCTGGGCTTGCCGTCGACGAGGATCTTGCCCTGCTTGATGATCAAACGGGCCTCCTTCGCCGTCTTTGCGTACCCTACGAAGTCCCTCACGATAACGAGCAGGGGTGTCGATACCTTCGCGCCGTGCCCTCCGGGGCTGGTCTTCACGGCCCAGACCTTTTCCTTCCTGTGGATGGGCCAGAAGGTGGGCGAGAGGGGCCTCTTCATGTGCCTGGTGGGGCCTTTCCTTCCCACTATTAATCACTCCCTCGCTTGGACTCGAAGCCTCGCCGTTCGAGGATCCTCTTCCGGCGTTCGTCGTCCATGTTCAATCGGGTTATCATGACGTTCTCGGGCCTCACGGGGATCTGTACCGTGGATCCGTCCATTCTTGTTCTGGTAAGTCCCTCGATGTAGATCTTGCCTCGCTTCCTGTCGACTCTTATGACCTTTCCCTCTGTGAGCTTGCGGTCCCCCTTGGTTATCGAGACGGTGTCATCATTCCTCAGTGGCATGGTGCGCGTACCGTGCTCTGTCTTCAGGGAAGGGGAGAGCGGCGCCGAGATGAATTTGCCCTTGATGTGGTTCGGGGCGTTATACCGCCTCTTCCGGTTCTTCCCTGGCTTGGTGACCTTATTGACCATCTCTAGACCACCATCCTGGCTACCTGGCCGAGGCGTGGCCACCTGTCCACGGCCTCGCGGGCCACTGGCCCCTTGACGTCGGTACCGCGTATCTCTCCTTCGGGGGTGAGTATGATGGCGGCGTTGTCGTCGAACTGGATCCAGGAGCCGTCCCTCCTCGGGTACGGCTTCCTCTGCCTGATGATGACGGCGTTGAACAGCTGCCGCCTCATCTCGGGAGTCCCCTCCCTGCAGGAAACGATGATGAGGTCGCCGACGCCCGCGTTGGGGAGCCGCCTCCTGCGGCCCTTATACCCGACGACCTGTATGAGCTTAAGCCTACGAGCGCCGGAGTTGTCTGCACAGAGAATCATGCTCCCGGTGACGAGGCCTGTAGTGATCCGGCGCCTCATCCCAATCCTGCGCTTCATACGCTTGGACAACTACGCCTCCTCCTTCTCCATCACGACGAAGTTCTTCGTCTTGCTGAGGGGGCGGCACTCCGCTATCTTCACCTTGTCACCCCTTCTCACGCCGATGCAAGGGGGGTTATGCGCGGTGATCCTGCTGTTCATCCTAGCGTAGCGCTCGTACTTTGGGAAGTACCTGGTGTACTCTATGCTGACGACGACCGACTTTTGCATCCGGTCGCTGACCACGATGGCGTCCATGGTCTTGCCCCTGACGCTAAGGCTGCCGTGGTACGGGCAGTTGACGTCATCGCATTCTTTCTCGGGTCTCTTGAAACTGAACATGATGCTTTCACCATCGCCTCTTCATCTTTCTCTTGACCCTGTCCTCGGGCCTCCCGACGATATAGGAGCCCTCGACGTCCACCCCTCCCGTGGGGAGGGTGAACCGGAACAGGGCGTTGCCCTTAGGTATGATCCTGTCGCGGTCGTCATGCCTGATCGTGAGGGTGTTCCTGCTCTCGTCGACGACCCTCCCCGACAGCGACGTGTTGTAGGGGTTGGAGTCGAGCATCACCTTGACATTGAGCCCTATCAGCTCGTGCCTGAGGATGTCGACGGGTTTGAACGGGG
>DATLAV010000011.1:0-2116 GCA_035527235.1 Patescibacteria group bacterium
GAAAAAGGCAGGGAGATAGGCAGAGGGCTCTGATCAACCGGTCAGCCTGACGTTAATCTTCGGCGTACCCTCGAAGGTGTTCCCGACGTAGCATCGGAGAGCTGCCTCAAGGGCGCCCTTCCTCTCCTCCTCGCTCAGTTCTCCCCGGAGGTCTATCTGTATATCGAACTCCGTTGCACGCGGAGGGTCCCTCTCGTACTTCCTATTTACAGTGATCTCGAGACTATCATACTCGATGCCCTCCCTCCGAAGATAGTCCTCGACGTACACACCATTGCACATCCCCAGGGCTACCACCATCAGGTTGCCCGGGCTGATGCCGACGTAGGGGCTGTCAGGGTCGACTCTGCCAGCGATGACCTCAGCGCCCCTACATTCAGCCTTGAACAGGCCTCCTTCGACCTGTGTAACTTTCACACTCATTGAAGATCCAGAGTCATTTACTTCCTGGAAATAAATACCTTATCGCCGGAACCCCCTCCGAAACGTTAAGCGATCCTCTGCTCTATATCTCGACAATATGTCCGAAGAATATGATCTACTCGTCAAGAACGTTTCCATCGTCGACGGCACCGGCGATCCCCCTTATGAGGGGGACCTCGCAGTCAAAGGGGAGCGGATCGCCGCCATCAGCAAGGGAGAGAGACTGAAGGGCGACTTCGCTCAAGTCATCGACGCAAAAGGTCTAGCCGTCTCTCCCGGATTTATCGACGTCCACAACCACGTAGACCTCAGCATCCTCTACTATCCGAAGGCTGACAGCTTCGTCCGCCAGGGGATAACCAGCTTCGTGGGAGGCCACTGCGGCGACAGCGCTGGCCCCTACAACGAGTACATCGGGGAGCCGTGGTTCTACGTAGACCTCTATCAGGACGTGAGGCCCACCATGGGGAGGGGTGATTGGCTCATCCCCAAGGACGACTTCAACGTTGTGCACAAGGATCTCTACGGATGGGAGGTGGACTGGGACACCATGGGTGGCTACTTCAAGAAGGTGGAGGAGACAGGCCTCGCGCCCAACATGGTTCCCCTCGTAGGCCACGGCGACATACGCAGCTACGTTATGGGAAACGACTACAAGCGCTACGCCAAGAAGAGGGAGATCACAGAGATGAGGAAGCTCGTCGAGCAGGCGATGGAGGACGGATGCAGGGGCCTCAGCGTGGGCCGCACATACGAGCCCGGGCGGTGGGCCAGCTTCGACGAGATCCTCGCATGTGCCAAGGTCGCCGCCCGGTATGGGGGCATCTACAACAGCCACTGCCTCAGGAGCGAGCCGAGGGGAGACAAGAAGCCGGAGGAGGCAAATGTCAACCCGGTCTACGGCGTGCTTGAGGCCATCGACGTAGGCAGGAAAGCCAAGATGTCCGTCCAGATCTCCCACCTGGGGAACCAGTTCGTGGTTACCCCACCCGACAACAAGATCATGACCGAGGCGGCAGTGAAGGCCACGCTTCAGGTCATCGACGAGGCCAACGAGGAAGGCCTCGACGTCAACTTCGACGTCATCCCCCATCACAATACAGGGGGCATCTTCACGTCGCCCTACTTCGTCGGCCTATTCCGGAAATGGCTGAAGATCGCTGGGAGCCCAGAGCAGCTGGCTAAGGCCCTGGAGATGCACGACCTCAGGGACGAGATCAAGGAGCAGATCAACACGGGGAAGGTGATGATGATCAACCCGAAGCAGACCATCGACTGGGCCGAGAAGAGGGTCATCAAGGTACACAAGGACGAGAGGTTCGTCGACAAGACCGTGGCCGAGATCGCCAAGGAGCTGGAGATGAAGCCCGTCGACGCCCTCTTCGAGATCCTAACAGGGGATCCCTGGGCCATGTCATACAACATCAGGAACAAGACCGACTCGATCAAGCTGGAATACTACAAGCACCCAAAAATGATGGTGGGCTGCGACACATTCGCCGTGGACGAGAAGGCGAAGAGCAGGCACCCCACGTGGATGCTGCCCAACCAGAACGCCTTCGGCGGCTTCCCCGGCTACATGCGCAGGACCGTGAGGGAGATAGGGATGCTTACGCTGGAGGAGGCGGTCCGCAAGGTCACCAGCTCCCCAGCCAGGAAGTTCAAGATGACCGACAGGGGTGTCCTCAGGGAA
>DATLAV010000012.1:0-3484 GCA_035527235.1 Patescibacteria group bacterium
TCACGACGACCCCCACGACGCCACCGCCCCTGTAGTAGTGCCTCCCATAGTCGGAGAGGATGTCCTTAAGGAGGACAACGTCGCCGAAGCGGAGCTCCTCGAGGCCGTATTCGGCTATGTCAGGTGGGTAGCAGGTCTGGATCCCCAGGTGGCTGTCGTGGGCCCTAGTGCCCCAACCCTCTCCCATCAGGAAGTGGGGGATCTCCTTGACCACGGGGACCTCCAGCTTCCCTCTCCGATCCTCGATACCCATAGCCTCCAGCAGGTTCGGGCCGACGCTCCTCACCATCACGTCGTCGTGACCCACGATCTTGAGTCCAATCCCAGCGGCCTTGATGAGCAGCTTGTCACCGATGGCGAGATTGTCCAACATATCATCGTTGAAGTGGACCAGGACGTGGTGGGCGCCGCCTGGCAGCCGGTAGCCGTGCTTCCCGACGACCATACCCTTATGCCCCTTCGCCTCCCCGCTGAGCATCTTCACCTCGTTCCCCAGTGACGCCTTCGTCCTGTAGGATGTCTTCTGAGCCGCGCTCCCCGAGTTGTCGGTGCAGACCCCCGGCTCCGCTCTGTCACCGTTAGCCCAGCCGAAGACCTTTCCCCCGATCTTCAGGTTGTAGTTGATACCCCCGACGCCGATACAGAGCTTCGACCTTCCGTCCCAAGTAGACTCGTAGAGCCTCTCCACCTGGGCGGGCACGATCTCACCTTGGACGGCCAGAGTGATCAGATCTTCCCTGTTAGTCTTGATCAATTGAATCAAGGAGGGTTCACCCTCAAGGAATATAACGGTAACGAGGTCGCCAGGGAAAAGCTTAGGCTTGCATCAGCACCTAGGTTAGACGGGTCTTCCCGCTCATGAGCGTTTACCAAGTGGTAGGATATCGAACAAGGCGTCCATCTCACTCCTGAGCGGTGAAGATCGGCACAAGGTTGAGGCCCATGATGACAGAGAGCAACATCAGGTCATTGTTCGCTGAGTCATATTCCCCGGATGCCGGCGAGGTTACCGTGTGCAACGCGCCTGGTCGGGTGAACCTGATCGGCGAGCACACCGACTACAACGATGGCTACGTACTGCCGGTGCCCATCGACCGGCACGTCTGGCTTGCCGGGACGGGGAGGGACGATGACGTCGTCTCGGTCCACGCTGTAGACTACGGCGAGAGTGCCTCTTTCAACCTTGGGAGCCCCCGTTTCGATGAACGACATCTATGGCTGAACTACGTCCAAGGGTTGGCTTGGGCCCTCCAGGGGCTTGATCACGAGCTCGTGGGTGCGAACCTCGTCGTTAGAGGGGACGTCCCCCAGGGAGCGGGGCTCAGCTCCTCGGCGGCCCTGGAGGTCGCTTCCGCCCGGATGTTCACTTCGTTGTCAGGGATCGAGATGAACCCCATCGACCTCGCCTACGCCTGCAAGAGGGCTGAGAACGAGTTCGTCGGCGTCCAGTGCGGAGTGATGGACCAGTTCGTAGCATCCCTGGGGCGCAGGGGGATGGCCCTCTTCATAGACTGCCGGACCAACGAGAACGAACTCCTCTCCCTGCCGGACGGGTACCGTATCGTGGTCGTCGACACCACAGTGAAGAGGGAGCTGGCCTTCTCAGCCTACAACGAGAGGAGGGGCCAGTGCGAGGAGGCGGTGAGGCGCCTCAGAGGTGTGCTACCCCAAATCGAGGCCCTGAGGGACGTCTCTCCCGAGAAGCTTCACGCACACAAGGGTGAGCTCGACGACCTCCTTTTCAGGAGATGCAGGCACGTCGTCGACGAGAACGCCAGGGTCATCGAGGCCGTAGATTCCCTCCGCAGGGAGGACATGGAGACCTTCGGAGCCCTCATGTATTTGTCCCACGAGAGCCTGAGGGACGACTACGAGGTGAGCTGCCGGGAGCTCGATGTCCTCGTAGAGTCGGCGAGGGGGATCGAGGGCGTTGTTGGTGCCCGGATGACGGGAGCAGGATTTGGAGGGTGCACGGTGAACGTCGTTGAAGAAGAGCGTGTAGCCCGTTTCAAGGAGGAGGTACGGAGGAGCTACCTCTCTGTAACGGGGCTTGACGCCAACGTGTACGTTGTCTGATCGAAGGATTCTGGAAAGAATCAAATCATCACGCGTCTAAATGATACAGAGAATTACCAAGCAAACGTTCGAGGTGGATGCAGCATGGTCGATCTGACAGTCGTCAACGCGAAGATCTTCACAAGGGGCAGCCTCTTCGAGGGGGGCATCGCCGTGGAGGGCGGCAAGATTGTCAAGATAGGAAAGGAGCCCTCGTTGCCGAGGCCCGGGGAGAGGATCGACGCGGGGGGTAATGTCATCCTGCCGGGCCTCGTCGACCTCCACGTCCACTTCAGGGAGCCTGGCTATACCCACAAGGAGGACTTCCTGACGGGTACCCGGGCCGCCTCGGCGGGGGGCGTCACCACCGTCGTCGACGAGCCCAATAACAGACCCGTCATAGACAGCCTCAAGGCCCTGAAGGGGAAGAGTAAGCTCGTAGCCCCCAAGGCCTACGTCGACTACACTTTTAGCGTCAGCCTGAAGGAGTCGAACCTCCACCTGATCCGGGAGTTCAGGAGGAGAGGCGTCCAATGCTTCACGGTCTTCGACGAGCTGGGTGGGGAGCCCACAGGGATGTCTGATATCGGCGTCCTCCGGGGGGCCCTCAGGGGGGTCAAGGAGGTCGGAGGCCTCTGTATGCTTAACTGCCGTGAATCTGACTTCGTCGACCACACCGTGGATCAGTTCAGGAGGGCAGGGAGGGACACCCTTGAGGACTACAACTCGTCGTTCCCTGATGTCGCCGAGGCTGTGGGGGCAGCGAAGAGGATACTTCTATCATCTGATACAGGAGTGAAGGCTCACCTGAGGGAGGTCTCCACACGCGCTACAGTTGATGTCCTGAGGAGCCTAAGGGCCGTCAACGTGACTAAAGAGGTCCGCCCCGACCACCTGTTCCTCACGAGGGAGGCGACAGCCGAGATGGGCGGCTACGCGCAGCAGTGGACTCCCATCAGGACTGCGGACGACGTCGACGCCCTCTAGGGTGCTCTGAACGAGGGTGTGATCGAGGTCGTGGCCTCGGACCATGCCACACATACTAGGGAGGAGAAGGATGAGGGATGGGTGGACATCTGGAGGTCACCCCCAGGACTGCCCGCTATAGAGACGATGCTCCCGCTGCTTCTGACCGAGGTTAACAACGGTCGACTGCCCCTCGAGAGACTTGTGGAGATCACATCCGCCAACCCGGCGCAAGTGCTGGGGGCCTATCCCAGTAAGGGGATCATCGAGGTTGGCTCGGACGCGGACATCGTCATCGTCGACCTGAATCGCGAGCAGGTGATAACTGAGGAAGACTCTTTCGCCAAGAACAGGTGGACTCCCTATGAGGGGCGGGTCGTTAAGGGGGTGCCCGTGGCGACCTTCGTCCGCGGAGTGAGGACGTTTGATGAAGGGGTGATCGTGGGAGAGCCCGGTCAGGGAA
>DATLAV010000013.1:0-6267 GCA_035527235.1 Patescibacteria group bacterium
GTGTCGATAATCTCGGACGGAGGCATCAGGAACCCAGGTGACATCGCTGTCGCACTGGCCGTGGGAGCCAACTGTGCCATGATGGGGAACGTGTTCGCGGGCACAAGCGAGAGCCCCGGCAGGCTCGTCGCGCTGGAGGGACGCTACTACAAGGAGTACTACGGGATGGGCAGCGCCGCGGCTCGCAAGAAGCGGTTCGCCCAGGACAGGTACAGCCAGCCCTCAAAGAGCATCAGCGAGGGAGTGGAGGGCTGGGTCCCCTACAGGGGAGCGATCACGGAGATCCTCTCCGAGTTCGTCGGGGGCCTCAAGGCGGCCATGGGCTACGTCGGCGCCAAGACCATCCCGGAGATGGCGGAGAAGGCGAAGCTGGTCCTAATTACCGAGAGGGGAGCCCAGGAGATCAACCCCCACGACATCATGATGCCGGGCCCCAAGAGACAGTAATCCCCCTTTTTTTCCTTTTTTATATACAATCGAGATACAGGTTGCAGAACCGTGAAAAATTGCGACTACACCTCAATATTCAAAGGTTAATTTCTTAGGCTAACAGGACTTCTCATACTCTCGATAATGATGATAGAGAGGGCACTGATCAGCGTATACGACAAGAGCGGACTAGAGGAGCTTGTTAAGGCTCTAGGAGTATACGGAGTCGAGATCGTGAGCTCCGGCGGCACGGCCCGCAGGATCAGAGAGCTGGGATACGGAAAACTGGTGGAGGTCTCCGAATACACAGGGCACCCCGAGAGTCCAGGGGGGCTCGTGAAGACGCTTCACCCGAAGGTCCACGGCGGGTTACTGCTGAACCGGGACGACCCAGCCCACAGGAAGTGGATGGAAGAGAACGGCGTCAAGCCCATCGACATGGTCGTGAGCAACCTATACCCCTTCGAGAAGGTCGTCGAAGGCGGGGCAAACTTGGAGACTGCTGCGGAGAACATAGACATAGGCGGCCCCTCCATGATACGCTCAGCGGCCAAGGCCGCCCTGCTCTACGACAGCGTGCTTATAGTCACCGAGCTCTCCCAGTACCCAGAGGTCATCGAGATCCTGAAAGGAAACAACGGAGAGTTCACCACCGAGCTGAGGAGAAAGTACGCAGTCAAGGCATTCAACCGTACCAAGGAGTACGATTCCACCATATCGAGCTACCTGAAGGGTATTTGATCGGTGGCATCGATCAAGGAAAGGCCGAAGCCCGTAAACGATATCTCGATTTCACCCACATTAGAGATGAATCGAATATATTTACACCATTTTTCGCACGTGTAATAATATATTAAACAATATCAGTTCTCTGATCTGACATGGACAAGAACCTGATCGCGCCCTGTGGGATATACTGCAGAGAGTGCCCGGCGTACGGGGCCACCAGGGCAGGTGACCCGTCCAAACTGGCTGAGGTAGCCGCGCAGTGGTCCACCGACGAGATGAAGTTCGGTGCCGACAATGTCATGTGTGACGGCTGCCATAGGACCAGGACCTATAAGTGGTGTATGGAGTGCCCCACGAGAGCATGTTCCCTGGAGAAGGGCTACAGGACGTGCGCTGAATGTGGTGACTACCCCTGCGACAAGCTCAACGAGGCCTGGAAGATGATGGAGGACGAGGGCGTGAAGGTGAAAGCGAACCTCGACATACTGAGGGCTAGATAGCCAGCTCTTAGATATCTCCACCCGTCCCTGACCTCGTTGCGAGGAAAAATACATACAGGGCTTCGCCCGTAAAGCTGTAGAACTGTTAAAAATCGTGTCAGTACCCAATAATGACGAGTAAAATGAAGAGCGCCGACTACACCTTCTGCGGCCTCGACTGCAACGAGTGCGTCTTGTACAAGGCAACACAGCAGGGAAACATGGTAAAACTGAGAGAGACCGCCGCCAAATGGTCGGAGGAGGAGAATAGAGTCTATGAGGCGGAAGATCTTCTCTGCGACGGATGCCACAGCGACCGCCTATCCAAGTACTGTGCAATCTGTGAGGTCAGGAAGTGCGGATTAGAGTTGGCCCTGCGCACATGCGCCGACTGCGGTGAATATCCATGCGACAAACTCCGGGCTGAGTGGGGAAACTGGACGGAGGCTGACCCGCAGGCAGCGAAGGAGACCCTCAACAATCTGAGAGCCGGACCCTAGACAGGGTCCCGCCAGAGCGGGGAGGTGCTGCAGTGAGGACCCCCAAGGAGGTCCAGGTAGCTGTCGTCCCACTCCTTCACTGTGACGCCGTGCTCCCTCAGCGCTTGGTTCGTCCTCTTGTTACGCCTGTAGGCGATCACCGTCCCGGGCTTGATGGTGACGATGTTGGGTGCACCCCTGCTCTGCTCCATCATGGTGTCGAGGAGGTGCTCCACGTCGTTCTCCTTCTCAGGCTTCCCGCCCACGTAGATGAGGCCGTCAGGCTCCAGCTTGCCCTCACCGACGAGGAAGTCCAGGAGGCTCAACTCAGTCCGAAGCCGAACTAGTCTACCCTCCCGATTCACGTAGACGGTGGTGCGACCGGCGTCCTTGAAGTGGTTGGGGTGAACCAGCGGCTCCAGGGGCCTCCCGTGGGCCTCCGCCTGAGCCCTAACTGCCTCCAAAGTCTTGAGGAGGAGCCCCTTCGACGGATAGTCCCTCACAAGCTCAGTGTCATAGAAGTAGGGGACGACCAGCGCCTTCCCTCGATCCGGATGGTTGATGGTGACGTCTAGGTGCATATAGTCAACGGCCGGGTAGTCAGCCAGCTTAACTGCGCAGACGTACCTGAGCGATCCGTCAACGTCGGCCTCGAACAGTCTACGGGCAGCCTCCTCGACCCCCGTGACCGTCGACCTCTGGCCTACACCGATCGCGATGGTCTCCTCGTCGATGATCTGGGTGTCACCGCCCTCGACGCAGGGGGGCTCGCTAAACACGCCCTCCACATCGTTGGCGTCATAGACGATCTCGATCTTCTCGCTGAGCACAGGGTTGTACTCGTAGCATAGCTTGACGACCCGAGGCTCGTACATTCGGCTGTAACGCCTCATGTTGCAAATGACGGTGCCGACCTGGGTCGTGAAGGACGTGTCCCGGGGATAGGTCCAGGCGACCCTCCTGTGGTCAGGGAGCACGACCCTGTCTCCCTCGGCGTCATAGAAGGGCCTCGAGGGATACCCCCAGAACAGGTGGTCGACGGTCAGCTCCTCCGGCTCCGGGGCGGCTGGCATCCCCTCCCAGACGTCCTCAACCATCTCGCTCCGCTCGGTGAGGGTGGCGTCCTCGAGGACCTTCTCGAGGATAGACTTCACCTCGAAGACCTGGACGCCCTCCTCCTTCAGGAACCTTGGCAGCTGGAGCCACTGCTCGTGGCCGCCGTCCATCATCGCGTGGGGATCACGTGAGATGTACTGCGTGCTCGACTCGATGCCGGCGAAGGGCAGCTTCCTCTCCCAGAGTTGCTCCGTCGAGTCCTGGACGAGGACCGCGCGAAGCCTACCTGCCTCAGATTTAACTGTCCACATACGCCTGAAAGGTATTCTATGGACCCATAAAAGTTGTTTCAAGCCATATAAGGTCTGAGACTGGTCGCACCCAGTGAACAACCCTTTAAATACTGCGCCCGATGCCTCGATGGGATAAATTATGGATGGAAGATACTGATGAAATGCACAGAATATTGAAATTCTCCAGATCGGTATCACTGACAGGGACAATATAACTAGGTTTCGTGACGTAAAGAGATAAAACGGCGGGAGGGGATATCAGAGCGAATGAGAAGCTATGCGAAGCTAGCTGCCTTCATAGCAGTGCTCCTGTTGTCCGTCAGCTTGATGTCGACAGCGATTGAGTACCTTGGAGAGCTCTCGCGAGTCGACCTCGACATGGAGCTGCAGGCCCAGGCATCGGGCGAGGGGGACGAGGGAGACGTCTCCAAGGAAGATAAGACCGTCAAGGTGAAGGGGGCGCTGCCGGGGGAGGGGAGACCCCTGTTCGAGATCTGGGGCTCACCTTGGACCAAGTACCTGAGGTGGACGGTTAGTGACATCTACGTCAACGGCACCTGGGATCTCTCCAGTGACCACCCCTTCGAGACCTACAGCGGTGAGCCTATCGAGGTAGGGGCGTCGGAGTACTCGTACATCAATCCGGTTGAGCTCGAGATCAAGCCCCTTTTCAACCTCACCACATTCATCCCGGTCCCCAAGGCAATGATCGGGGCCGGATTCAGTACGACCGTCGAGAGGTACCCGGACATGGATATGTTCACGATCATCGAGCCCTTCGACGACCTGTTCAACCTGACCTACGCTTCGTACGGCTTCTCGAACGAGACCCTCAGGGAGGCGGCACTTCGCCCGGATAGCTACTTGCAGATGCCCGAAGGCCTGAAGGAGCGTCTGGTAGGCATCGCCGAATACGTCGTTGAGGGGCACACATCACCCTACGACAAGCTCAAGGCCATCGAGAACTACCTGAGGGAGACCTTCGAGTACACAAACGAGTTCACGGAGCCCCCCGACGGCATGGACCCCATCCAGTGGTTCCTTCTCAACGACCTGAAGGGAAACTGCCGCCACTTCAACACCGCCTTCGTTCTCCTCACCAGGTCGTTGGGGATCCCTGCTCGCGTCGTCACGGGCTTCCTTATCGTCCCGGAGATGAGCTACCAGCTGGTGATGCCCAGGAGGGCCCACATGTGGGCCGAGGTGCCCTTCGACGAGTTGGGATGGATCAGGTTCGACGCCACTCCCGAGAACCTCGAGCAGAGCCTCAGCGGGAGGCCCATGATACCGACGGTCACGGAGATCCTATACAACGACGACACGGCGGTGAAAGGCAACCTCTTTGGCGTCTTCGGAATGGTAACCACCTACAACGGCTCCCTCGTCGAGGGCCCCATGGTGGAGATCTACCTCACACTCAACAAGAGCGAGAAGGGAACCCTCTGCGGTCAGGGCACGGTGACCACGGGCATCTTCGACATCACATGCACCGCCGATCCAAGCCTTCTGGTGGGCGACTACCACCTCGTGGCGCATACGCTGCCCTACGAGGCCTACGAGGAGTCTTGGAGTGATCCCCCCATCAGGATTATGGCGGAGACGGAGAGTGAGCTGACTGCCCCTAAGAACGCCTACGTAGGCGATGAGGTCACGATTAGGGGGCAGCTCCTCGACAGGTCCAACGACAAGCCCGTAGTGAACGCCACCGTCATGGTCCAATTGGAGGGTGAGGCGGTGAACCTGACGACGAACGAGGACGGCATGATCAGCCTCTCCTACGACTTCAGCTTTGAGGGGGAGAAGAACGTCACGATGACCATGGAGGACTCCGACTACTACCTAGGATCCAACACCTCCTTCGGTATCTCGGTCTCCATCCGCCCGCAGCCTCAGCCGAGCCTCCTTGAGATGATGACCATGTTTCCCTACAACGTCATCCTCATGGTCGGGGGCGGGGCGCTGGTCATCGGGGGGGTCGTCATGCTGAGCCGCAGGCCCAAGGGTACGTTAATTCTGAGGGGGGAGGATGAAGAGGAGCCCCAGGAGGAGGAGCTGGACCTTGACTCCCCCCTCACGTTCGATGACTACAAGGATGGCGTGGTAAAACAGTTCAACAGGTTCTACGCCACTTACAAACGGAGGTTCAAGGAGGTCACCGAGAGCATGACGCCTCGCGAGTTCCAGCATGTGATGCTGACTAAGATCACGCCGAATGGCGCCTCCGCTCTCGAATACCTGGTGACCGCCTTCGAGATAGCCGACTACAGCACCTCTCGTCCCACGAAGGAGATGTACGAGAAGTGCGTCAAGGCTATTGAGGTTCTTAACGGGCTGATCAGAGATGAGTAGACAAACGAGGAACAACTTCCTGCGTAACACCATCATCTACGCGATATTTGCAGGCCTGCTTGGTTGGCTCATCTACTTCAACGAGTTCACCCTCGGGGAACTGGGGAACTTTCTCCCAAACATGTCGGAGCAGATGATGACCATGAGCCTCGACATGCTCCTTGTCCCCATTCTAGCGGCGGGGACGGTGTTCTACATCTCCAGCCTCGTGGGCATCTTCTTCGAGGGAACCCTAGCTGAGGTGCTCGTGGGAACCCTCTACGCTGTCGCCTTCGCAAGCTTCTTCTCCCTATTTCTCATCCTCAACCCGGTAGAGGGGGTGAACCGCGCGGGGTACCTGCTGTCGGGCGCGTTCGGTGTCCTCCTCGTATACAACCTCGTCGCGACGTGGGCTAGGATCCGGAAAAGTCCTCCATTGAGGGCCTTCGCCATAAGCGCGTCGATCTACGCCGA
>DATLAV010000014.1:0-3017 GCA_035527235.1 Patescibacteria group bacterium
GGATGATGGGGCAGAGGTTCATACCGGACTCGTACATGTTTCAGGAACTCGTATACCCTCGGGTAGGGGTCTACCAGGGAACCGGAAATCCCTTCACAAAGACCGCCGGCTCCATACGTGGATTCCCTAGGGGACTCGACGTGATGGCGGTTCTCGGCTCAGCTCAGGCCAGCGCTCTACTGGATCTGTATGGTGACACCGAATACGTGAACTATGATGTCCAGTTCAGTAAACTAGAAGCCGAGTTCAACAACCTCACTGTGGAGGAGTGGAACAGGAACCTATACTGGTCGTGGCTCTATGCATTGAGGCCTTTGCTCACAGAATGTAGTGAAGGCTTCCCTGCCTTCATGCGGACGGAGGCTTGGGGAGACAAGCAGCTCACCGCGGCACTAGCCTCATGGACGGAGCTCAGACACGACACCATACTCTACGCTAAACAAAGTTACACAGTCTCAATAGGATTACCCATATTCGAACCCATCGGGGGATACGTTGAACCGGTACCGGAGTTCTACGCCAGGCTCCTCGACCTCACGGAGATGACACGGGTAGGACTGGGAACCCTCAACGTCCTCGATAATTCCTCGGATAGAAGGCTGACCAGACTCGAAGACGTGCTTGGACGACTCATCGAGATCTCTGAAAAAGAACTGGCAGGTAAACCTCTAGCATCTGGTGACTGCGAGTACATACAAGGATTCAGCGAACAGATAAAAGACATAACTCTGGGGCTAGACGACAAAGACAGGAAATCCACCCTCGTCGCGGATGTCCACACTGATCCCAACGCAGGAAGAGTTCTTGAGGAAGGCACCGGATACCTCAGGCTCTTAATAGCAGCGGTCAAGCACCCCACTGGGGAGATAGCCCTGGCGGCGGGACCCGTGATGACGTACTACGAGTTCAAGCACTCCATGAGCGACAGACTGACAGATGAAGCTTGGAGGAACCTACTGCAGGATAACCCGCCCAGCGTCCCTGAATGGGTGAATAACTACGCGAAATAGAACTATCACGGGGGCTCCAAGCGCGCACGCGAAGACCCCTTCTAGACACTGTTCAAAAGATTGCTTATTGGATTAACTTGTATGTTTTTCGTGTTTATTTCTTTTCTACTTCCGTTTTCTTTCTTCCCCTTCACATGTTCACCAGTATATTGTAGAAGGACACCTTGGCCACCAGCTCCCGGGCGATGCAATCCATACTCCTGGCTAGGCTGTGCTCCCCGAAGAGACGCTTGAAGGTAGAGAACGCTGTCTCAGCAGCCCACCTCCTACCGTGACCCTTCTCCCCAGCCCGCGCGCGCCACTTGATGCCGGAGGACAGGTTCAAGGCCGGGAGAGCCGAGGTACTGGCATGGTTCCTCGCGAGGGAGCAAATCTACCAAACAGACCACTTCAGGGAGAAATACGAGGAGAACGCGAGGACCAACCTCAGCCACTCCATCTCGACGCTCAGAGCCTCAAGCCCTCGAACATAACTCCTATATTATTCAAGTCGGCTCGACCTAACCGTCTCCGATGGACCAGTCCTCCGTGGGTTCGAATCCTACCCCCGTACCAACCTAATTATGAAGCCCGGATTCTCAACTCGATTTTGAGTTTACAACCTTTGCCATCAAATATAATGGGTGAATTCGTCCAGTCGAGAGCCCTCTTCTCAACCCGGGAAGGCTTGCCGGGAAATAACTTATGGGGCTCCACCGCCGTTTCATGATCCAATGGACATCAAAGGCGGGGAGACGGAGTCCGAGAACCTGACGTACCAACGCCGGCTTGAGATGCTCAGAGCCAGGAAACTGGAGCACGCCAAGAGGAAGGTGAATCTCACGGGACCCAGGGACGGCGACGAGCAGGGGAACGTCCCCCTGCCACCGGAGTTCGCGGAGATCGTCGAGGCGGTGAACGGCTCCGGAGTCCTCGTCAAGACGACGGTCCTCAAGGGCTTCAAGCCCGTCAGCAACCACCCCAGCGGCGGCTTCTTCGGCCCCAGGTCCGTTGGCGAGAACTTCAGGCGGCTTCTGGAGGTCCACCCCACGTACATCGACCCACTGAGCTCGATGGCCGGGGTTTACATGGTTAGCTTCACCTCCTACAGGCGCCCGAGCTGGAACCCGGACTTCGACTTCTCCCACCTCCACCGGGAGCAGGAGATGTACGGCATCGACCATGGCATCGGGGGGCTCCAGCACTTCTGCCCCGACCTCAAGATCGGCCTGGACCTGGGCTGGGGAGAACTCCTCGAGAAGGTCAAACGCTGCCGGGAGGCTAATCCCGGGTCTGCAGAGTTCTACGCCGGCCTCGAGGAGGTGGTGTTGGGCATGCAGTGCTGGATAGGGAGGCACGGGGAGGCAGCCAGGGAGATGGCCGAGATGGAGGCCCACCCCCTGCTGAGGGAGAACCTGGACGCCATCGCGGAGATCTGCAGCCGCCTCGCCTCCGAGCCGCCCCGGACCTTCCGGGAGGCCTGCCAGTGGCTCACATTCTTCCAGGCGGCGGCGAAGATGTACAACGGCAGCGGCGAGTGGGGGCAGCTGGACGAGCTCCTGAGGCCGTTTTACGAGAAGGACATCGAAACAGGGAGGCTCACCGACGACGAGGCAATCTTCCACATCGCCTGCCTCCTCCTCAGCGAAACCGCCTATGTCCAGCTCGGGGGGCCCGACTCCGAGGGCCGCGACCTCGCCAGCCCGGTCTCGTTCCTGGTCCTGGAGGCTGTCCACAGGCTGAAGACCCCCGCCAACATCGGCGTCCGGGTCGGGAGGAGCCTTGACCCTGAGCTCTTCAGGAGGGGCGTCGAGATCCTCCTGGAGGACAGGATGGGGTTCCCGAAGTTCATCGGCGACGACGCCGTCACCCTGGGCTTCACTAGGAACGGTTACCCCGTTGAGGACGCCAGGGCCCGTATCTACGCGGGGTGCCACTGGCTGGCTATCCCGGGCCGTGAGTACAATATGATGGACCTGATCAAGATCGACCTCGCCAAGGTGTTCGACGTCGCCTTCAGGGGGATGA
>DATLAV010000015.1:0-10062 GCA_035527235.1 Patescibacteria group bacterium
AAATGAATCCCAATGACCGGGTTTGAACTCTCCCTTTGCTTCGAAGTTTTGCACCATGTTTCCAGACTCCTGTTTGAGTATAGGATCGCCCCCGGGAACTCAAACTACGATGAAGTCACCCTTCTCCTCTTCCGCCGGGACAGTCAACAGCGCCTGCTGCCACAGGGTCGAGAAGATCTCTGTGTGATACTCCACGATGTCGGTCAGGGAGAGGAGGCCAACGAGCTTCGCCTGGCTCTTCTCCCCCTCCACCAGCGGCAGCTTCTTGATCTTCCGCTGAATCATTATCTTGATCGCCTCCTCTAGGGGTGCCTCAGGCCTCATCATGATGACGGGGCTGCTCATGGCGTCCCTGACCTTTACCTCGTTAGGATCCAGCCCCAAGGCGATGACCCTTGAGACGATGTCACGCGTGGTGAGGATCCCCTCGACCTTGTTATTCTCAAGGACGACTAGGCTGCTGCTGGAGTATTGATCCATCATTTCCGTAGCCTCCTTGATCGAGCACTCGGACTCTATAATCAAGACTTTACGAATTGTAACATCCTCAATACGGAGAACCATCTGACCACCTAGATTTTTTCTTAATCTGGGAGGAAGAAAGATATTGATTATGGAGACCAGATCAGAATTTCAGATATATATCCTGAATACGCGACGTTTTTACCTATTTACCATCCAGATAATGCCTGACATGGATTCATTGAATAATAAACTTGGATTTGTAGGCTGTGTTTGTAGGGTGTCCCACTTACACACGCCTAAATTAAACTGGATTTTCAATACTGATCAGCAGTAATGGGGGTGTATAAACGTGCAAGTAGAAGCGGAGATGGGTTCTCTGACAATCGCGGAGCGAAGCATCGAAGAGATTGCGAAGGAAGCAATCCCCCAGATTAGTGTACTCGGGGTAGGCGGCGGTGGATCCAACATCGTCTCCTGGATGAAGCGCGGCATGACCGGTGTAAGAACCTACGCACTCAACAGCGACGCCCAGCACCTCAGCATAACGAAGGCAGACGAGAGGATTCTCCTCGGATATAGGACTACCGGCGGACTCGGATGCGGCGGCTTCCCCGAGCAGGGTGAAGCGGCTGCGGAGGAGAGCACCGTCCAGATCGAGAAGGCCGTCGGGGACTCCAACCTGGTGTTCGTCACGACCACCCTTGGGGGTGGGACGGGAACCGGGGCCTCACCGATCGTCGCCAAGATCTCTAAGGAGCTGGGTGCCCTGACTCTAGGCGTGGTGACGATCCCCTTCGAGGTGGAGGGGACGAGACTCGATAGGGCGAAGGAAGGGCTTCAGAAACTAGTTGACATCTGTGATTCGGTGATAGTCATCGACAACAACAGCCTCAGGAAGATGGCGGGCAACCTCCCCCTCAAGGAGGCCTTCGGAGTCGCAAACGAGCACATAGCGAGGTTCATCAAGAACATGGCCGAGGCGATCTCGGTCCCGGGCCTGATGAACTTGGACTTCGCGGACATGAAGGCCATCATGAAAGACGGCGGTATCTGCGCCATAGGCTTTGGCGAGGGCGCTGGGGACAACAAGGTCGAGGGCGCCGTGGAGAGGGCGCTGGACTCACAGCTCCTAGACATCGGGGACATCAGGGACGCGAAGGGAGCACTCGTCTACATCGACGGCGGGGAAGACATGACTCTCGAGGACGTCAACAGGGCAGGAGAGCTGGTGCTGGACCGTGTATCCTCAAGTGCAAGGGTAACCTGGGGAGCTAGGGTGAACAGCGACCTCGAGGACAAGCTCAAGGCGACGGTGGTACTAGCCGGAGTGGAGAGTCCCTTCCTGAAGGCCAAGCGCATGTCTGTATCGGCTACTGAGAAGCCCAAGAAGGTGCTGGTGGCCAAGAAGGCGGAAAAGCCCAATCCGACGGCGAAGCCCGCGAAGAAGGCCAAGAAATCCATCAAGCTGGCCCGATCGAGTTAACCTTGATGGACCGACATCCGAACAATCAAGTTCCCTTTTTATATCATCATTTTTGACAACAGCCAGTTCAGAGGGGGCTCTATGTAGCGGTTGGTACATGACTCATCATTTTCGTTGGGTGCCCTGTGACTCGAGAATTTCTATCAGAATCTCATACATTCAATTTTACTTTATCTAAGGTCCCAAATTTCTCTAAAACTCATTAAAAAGCCTATATAGGGGTTAATATACGTAATGAGCGTAAACACTTTTAAAATGGTTCTTAGTACCCTAGGAGATTAGATAGGAGGAAATGCGTGATGGACCCCGTCGTTGCCGCTTCGCCTCTTGAGGCGATTCTACAAAATCCGGGCCCCTGGCTCTGCTGGATTCTTCCGATGCTGGGCGCCCTCTCGATGCCGATTCTAGGAAGGATCAACAACAAGGTGAGGGACTACGGCGCAGTGGCGTGGGCTTTCATGGCCGTCCTCGCCGCGGGCTCCATGATCCCGTACCTGTTCTCGGGGAACTATCCCGGGGATGTCAAGATAGCGACGTGGATCAACTTCCCCGGTGGGGCGCCCCTCGATGTGGGAGTCCTCGTCGACGCGCTGAGCGTCATCATCTGCAACGTGGTCGCGTTCATCTCGTTCCTCATCGTAGTCTACTCGACCGCCTACATGCACGGCGACGAGCACCTTACTCGGTTCTGGTTCTTTTTCCTCTTCTTCGTGGGGAGCATGCTTCTCCTCGTCATAGCTGACAACTTGGTCATGACCATGGTGGGCTGGGAAGGCGTCGGAATGTGCAGTTACGGCCTCATCGGCTATTACTACAGGGACGCGAAGGAGAGGTGGCTGGGAGGGCCCGCGCCGACGAAGATGTACCCGCCCTCCGAGTGCGGTATGAAGGCCTTCGTGGTCACAGGGGTCGGCGACGTCTTCATCCTGGGTGCGATCTTCATCATATTCAACTTCGCGGGGACGCTCAACTACCATGACCTGATTCAGACGGCCCCCGAGTGGCTGCCCAAGATGGCTTCGGTCCCGGGCCTCGTCGGCCTGACCGCGATCCTCTTCCTCGGCGGCCCCATCGGCAAGTCCGCCCAGTTCCCCCTCCACGAGTGGCTGCCCGAGGCCATGGCTGGGCCGACCTCGGTCTCCGCCCTCATCCACGCTGCCACGATGGTCAAGGCTGGGGTCTACCTGGTCGCCAGGATGTCCCCGGTCTTCTACATCGGAACCTGGTTCCTCCACATCGCGGAGGCCCAGTGGTACTTCATCGCGATCGCCCTCGTCGGGGCGTTCACCTGCTTCCTCGCAGCGAGCCAGGCCCTCGTCTCCGTGGAGCTCAAGAAGATACTCGCCTACTCCACGGTCAGCCAGATCGGCTACATGATGCTCGGCCTCGGCCTCAGCGGATTCAGCGAGGAGGCCTACATAGCCGGCCTCACGGCGGGCATATTCCACTTGGCGAGCCACGCCCTGTTCAAGGCGGCGCTCTTCCTATGCGCCGGGTCTGTGATCCACGCCCTTGAGAGCATCTACATCTTCAACATGGGCGGCCTCAAGAAGCACATGCCCAAAACATACCTGCTCATGCTCTTGGCGACCATGAGCCTCTCGGGGATCCCGCCGTTTAGTGGGTTCTGGAGCAAGGATGCAGTCTTCCTCTCGGCCCTCGTCGCTGGCACTCCCCTGGCGATGGGGCTCCTCGCGGTGGGGGTCATCTGCGCGGCGATGACGTTCGCCTACAGCATCCGGTTCATAAGCAAGACCTTCCTCCACGAGGAGAGCGAGTACATACACGATATGGAGAAACACGGACACCACGTGCACGAGGCACCCACGGTAATGTGGGGGCCCATCGCGATACTCGTGGGTCTCTTCATCATCATCGGCCTCCTGGGCCTCGTCGGCCTCGTAAGCCCGAGCCTCTCCCCCGAGATATTCATCGAGGAGCGCCTCCACCACGCGGTCGAGCACATCCTCCCGCTCGAGGTGGCTGAAGCACTACACGTGCCCCACATAGGCGCGGGGACGAAGATAACGGGAGCACTGCTGAGCTTCGTCGCCCTGGCAGTGGGAGGTTTCCTGGGCTACAACTTCTACTGGACGAGGAAATGGGACAGCTGGGCGTGGGTGCAGGCGAACGACCTGCGCAAGTCCATACACACCTTCCTCTGGAACAGGTGGTACATGAACTCGACCTTCTACGCAATATTCGTGTATGGCCTGATCGACTTCGGCAAGGGGCTGTTCAACACGTTGGAGAGCCTGTTCTTCGACAAGCTCACAGCCTTCGTCAGCAGCTCCACCATCGACATCGGGAAGGTGCTTAACGTCTTCGAAACCAAGGTGTACGACCCCGCCCTGAACATAGGCGTAGTCAACGTCTTCGTGAACGGAGGCAAGACCCTCTTCAAAGGATTGGAGACGGACATCCTCGACGAAGGCTTGAACAGAGGTATCCCGGCGGCCGCAAAGGGGCTTCACAACCACGTAAAGAAGTTCCAGACGGGCGTCCTATCTTACAATATTATATATATGGTCGTAACATTCCTAGTCCTGATCCTAGGATTCGCATTAATTCAGATGTATGGAGGAATATGAAATGGCAATGCCTAACGTTCTGGCTCTGGTACTCTTGGTACCCCTAGTATCCGCGCCCATAGTATACTTCTTGGGGAAGCAGATGGGCAAGCAAGTTGGATGGCTGGCGACTCTGCCTTTAATTATAACTTTATTTTTGATATCTAGCCTCGCTGTCGAGATTAGCGGCGGTGGCTCCTATAGCGAGAGCTATAGCTGGGCACCAGACGCTGGTCTGACCTTCGGGATGGTCGCAGACGGCTTGAGCATATGGATGTTGATCACGATCAACGTGCTCTGCCTCATGATCTGCATCTACTCCACGACATACATGGAGCACAGATTCCACGAGGAGGAGCATGAAACCGGCGTCCCCACCCCAAAGTCCGCCTACGCGTCATACTATACGCTATACCTCCTATACGCGGTCGGGATGCTCGGAACAGTCATAGCGTCGAACCTCATCCAGTTCTACATGTTCTACGAGCTCATGCTCGTGCCCAGCTGGGCGTTGATCAACAACTATGGATACGGTGAACGGGAGCGCATCGGAATGATGTACTTTATGTGGACCCACGTCGGCGCCGTGATACTCTTGGCGGGAATCCTTAGCAGCTACTGGATAACCGGGAGCTTCGAGGTCTCCGCCCTCAGCGGCGTCGTGGGAAGCCCCATGGCGGGCTGGATAGCCTTCGCCATCCTCATTGGGTTCTTCACCAAGATGGCGGTCTTCGGGATCCACATCTGGCTCCCCTACGCCCACGGCGAGGCGCCCACACCCATCTCAGCGTTGCTGAGCCCGGCGATGATCGGCATCGGAGCGTACGCAGCCGTGAGGCTCGTCGTTATCCCGATGCTGCCGGTCTTCCAGAGCTTCAGCCTCGTCTTCTCCGCTTGGGCCCTGGTGACGATGGTCTACGGCGGCCTGATGGCTCTGGCGCAGGACGACATCAAACGCTTCCTCGCATATAGCAGTGTGAGCCAGATGGGCTACATATTCCTCGGCCTCGCAAGTGCGACGACCTACGGTGTGGCCGGCGCCGTCTTTCACTATGTGACTCACGGCTTCGGGAAGTGTATTCTCTTCGGTGTGGCGGGCATCCTCATGTCGCAGGCTGGCACACGGAGCATCAAGGAGATGGGCGGACTGGCTGACCGCATGCCCATAACAGCGGTCCTCTGCCTAATTGGGTTCTTCTCCATCGGAGGAGTGCCACCGACCATCGGTTTCATGTCCAAGTTCATGATCTTCAGCGGTGTCTTCAGCAGCGCGCTAGCGAACTCGCCAGAGCAGCTGATAATCGCCCTGGTGTCGATAATCATGACTGTCCTAACCGTCGGCTACTCGCTGTGGACCGTGAGACGCATCTTCTTCGGACCCCTACCGGAGCATCTCAAGGATGTGAAGGAGGCCCCGATCACGATGCTCGGACCCCTCGCAGTCTTCGCCCTACTGTCCGTGATAATCGGTATATATCCGAGACTGGTCACGGATTACCTCCTACCCTTCCTTGTCAGCGCTTTCTAGAAGGCGAACTCAACAATTTTTCATTAATTTATTCTGAATATCTCTTCATCTCAGGCGCAAATAGGGGGCCCCAGCCCCGATTTTCCTCGATATAGGTTTCCCTTTTCGAGTTTACACAAGTTTTTTTAATGCTGAGAACGTGTGCATTTAGGAAATGAGCGTAGCTGTCATTGGACCCCCTTCTTTCATCACCTGCTTCGAACTGATCGGAGCGGAGGGCTTCGACGCCAGTACCGGAGAGATAGTGGCGGATACGATCAGCCACATCATTGAGGGGGGCAAGTTTCAGCTCATCATCATACCCGAGCGGTTCGCGGAGCAGACGCGATCCGTCAGGGAACGCGTCATGATTAGGGGGGACATCACGCCGGTGTTCGCCCTCATACCCGACTTCACGATGGAGACCGGGATGAGGATGGAGGAGCTGCAGGCGGTGGTCTCCCTCGCTATTGGGACCAGATTAGAGTTGTGATTGAATGGCTTTGGAAAGAGTAGTATCGATGGGGGAGCGTCTCCAGAGGCTCCTCGACGAGGCTGAGAAAGAGGCTGAAGTGAAGGTCGCCGCTGCTGGGAAGAGGGCGGAAGAGATGGTCGCCAAGGCCAAGACCGATTCTGAACGCAGGCGGACGATGGCTCAGCGCGGCTACGGCATCGACGAGCTCCTCAAGGAAGCCGAGGACAATGCCAAGAAGGAGGCAAACAAGATGATCAAAGACTTCACGAAGAAGGCCGAAACCGTCAAGGAAGTAACCGAGGACAAGATGGAGGCGGCAGTAGCTCTCGTGCTCAGGGAGGTTTTCCCATCATGAGCTCAAAGCCTCTCGATCTGGAAACCCAGCTCATCGAACGCATCATCAAACAGCGGAACAACCAGATCGCCAAGGCTGAGAAGAACGCAAACAAGATAACGAAGTCTGCCGAGGAAGAGGTGGAGAGGATCAAAAAGGAGTCGGAGGCTCAGGTCCTTTCACTTATAGGCTCGGATCTCAGGGCCGTCAGGGACAGGATAGTGGGCAGCGCAGAGCTCGAAGGCAGGAAGATGATGATGCTCTCTAGGCAGGAGCTACTCTCACAGGTCTTCGACGAATCCATGAAGAGGCTTACCAAGGTCGCCGAGGGAAAGGACAAAGTCATTGACTACAAAGGGGTTCTGGTGAAGCTAATCATCGAGACCGCGTCTGGGATAGGCGGCGAAGAGTTCATCATCTCGGCCAACAAGAGGGACTTGGCGTATCTAAAAAAGAACCTGAAGAGCATCCAAAAACAGGTCAGTGACACCGTGGGAGGCGGGGAGATAAAGTTTGACGATGAGCCAATCGATGTGATAGGCGGCATAGTCATGAGGAACAGTGACGGATCGAAGACCTTCCACAACACGCTGGAAGGCAGGCTAGTAAACGTGAGGGGCAGGTTACAGGCCGACGTCGGTAAAATTTTGGAAGTGATCTAGAGTGTCTCTTGAAGGAACAATTGAGAGGATCAACGGGTCCCTCGTCGTGGCCAAGTTCAACGAGGAGCCTAAGATCGGAGACCTCATCGAGGTGGGGAACCTCAGGCTCATGGGGGAGATCGTGCGCCTTAGCGCGGATACGGCGTACATCCAGTGCTTCGAAGTCACCAGCGGCATCAGGCCGGGGGAGCCAGTTATCGACACGGGCAGACCCCTCGTCGCAGAGCTAGGCCCAGGCATCATGGGCGCGATCGTGGATGGCGTCGAACGCTCCGAGACCCAGCTCTGGGAGCTAACGGGCCCCTTCGTGTCCCGGGGGACGAATATCGTCCCTATTAACCGGGAGAAGGTCTGGTCGTTCAAGGCTACGGTGAAACCGGGCGACGAGGTGATAGGCGGTGACATCATCGGGACGGTCCAGGAGACCCCGTCCTTCGAGCACAGGGTGATGGTGCCTCCCAACCAGTCTGGGACGATCAAATCGATAAAGTCCGGGGATTTCACGGTGGAGGACGTAGTCGGGGAGCTGGAGACATCCAGCGGCGTGGTGCCGTTGAGTATGATGCAGATCTGGCCCGTCCGGATCAGGCGCCCAATAAAGGAAAGGTTACCCCTTGAGCAGCCCCTCATAACCGGCCAGAGGGTAGTCGACACCTTCTTCCCCGTCGCCAAGGGCGGGGCTGCGGCCATCCCGGGCGGTTTCGGCACCGGGAAGACGGTCACTCTTCAGCAGATCAGCAAGTGGTCGGACGCGGACATAATCATCGTCATCGGCTGCGGAGAGCGGGGCAACGAGATGGCAGACGTCGTCGCCAACTTCCCGAAGCTTGAGGACCCAAGGAGCGGTCGAAGGCTCATCGAGCGAACTGTCATCGTGGCGAACGTGAGTAACATGCCCGTCTCCGCTAGGGAGGCCAGCATCTACATGGGAGTCACCCTCGGGGAGTACTACAGGGACATGGGCTACGACGTCGCCGTCATGGCGGACTCCACCTCCAGGTGGGCGGAGGCGCTGAGGGACATCTCAGGGCGCCTTGAGGAGATCCCCGCGGAGGCCGGATTCCCCGCCTACCTGTCGGACAGGATAGCTCAGATCTATGAGAGGGCCGGCCGTGTCGTCACGCTGGGCTCCGGCAGGAACATGGGGAGCCTAACGCTTCTGGGAGCGGTCTCGCCACCTGGCGGAGACTTTAGTGAGCCCGTCACCACCCACACGCTGAGGTACATCGGAACCTTCTGGGCGCTTGACACCGAGCTCGCGTACAGGCGCCACTTCCCCGCCATCAACTGGCTCAGGAGCTTCACCAGGTACATGGAGGTCGCCGCCCGATGGTGGTCCCAGTTCAACCCCGAATGGGAGAGCGTTCGCGCTCAGGCGCTGAGGCTTCTCGAGGAGGCGTCGGAGATCGAGGAGACCGCCCGCATCATTGGTGAGAAGGCGCTCCCCGACGAGCAGAGGCTGGTTCTACTCATGGCGGAGATGCTGAGGGAGGGCTTCCTCGTGCAGAACGCATTCCACGAGGTCGACACCTACTGCGAGGCGGAGAAGCAGTCCGCCCTCCTTAAGGTGATCATCGACTTCTACAACTCCGTGGAACCCCTCATCCGGGCGGGCGTGCCCATCGAGAAGATCAGGGAGATGGATGTGGTCACGGAGCTGCTACGCCTCAAGGAGAGGCAGGGAACGGAGCCGATTAAGAATGCCTACGCCGCGATAGAGACGCAGAAGAATGAACTTGCCGAGGAGTACGAGGTGGATATCCAATGACCTATGAAGAAGCTGGATTACTCTACAGGACTACAAGCGAGATCCGTGGGCCAATCCTCATGGTTGAGGGGATCAAGGGCGTCTCATATGACGAGCTAGTGAGGATCACGAGGCCGAATGGGGAGGAGGTGACGGGATCCGTCCTGGACGTCTCCCGGGACTGGGCCATGGTCCAGTGCTTCGGAGACACCAGCGGTATGGACCTCAATGTGAGCATTAGGTTCACCGGTGAGACCCTGAAGATCCCGATGTCGGAGGAACTGATAGGCAGGGTCTTCAGCGGCAGCTTCCAACCCCTCGACGGCATGCCCGCGCCATTGAGCACAGACATGAGGGACGTGAACGGCGGTACTATCAACCCAGCCGCTAGGGACGTGCCCAGCGAGTTCATCCAGACGGGCCTCAGCGCTATCGACGGCATGAACAGCCTCGTCAGGGGGCAGAAGCTCCCCATCTTCAGCGAGTCAGGCCTCTCCCACAACATGATGGCGGCCCAGATCGCTAGGCAGGCCACGATCCCCGGGAGGGAGCAGGACTTTGCCATCGTCTTCGGCGCCATGGGCATCAAGAACGAGGAGGCCGACTTCTTCAGAGGGGAGTTCGAGAAGACCGGCGCCCTGAGCAAGGCCGTCTTGGTCCTGAACCTCGCCGAGGACCCCCCCATCGAGCGCATCGTCACACCGAGGATCGCCCAGACAATCGCCGAGTACCTCGCCTTCGACATGGGAATGCACGTCCTCGTCATACTCACCGACATGACCAACTACGCCGAGGCCCTCAGGGCCATCAGCATCGCCA
>DATLAV010000016.1:0-21787 GCA_035527235.1 Patescibacteria group bacterium
CATCCTTGAGATCTCGCCACAGACGAATACAGAAGGATGTACGAGATCGTTAAAGTGTGCCAGAGGACGACCTTCGAAGCGATCAGACCCGAAGTGACCTGCGAGAGCATATATCTAGTTGAAAAGGCGGTCCTCGATGACCCTGTAGTCCGCCAGATCCTGCAGTGTTAGGATGCCTCCATTATCCTGTATGAACTCCACAAGGAGCCGGGCTGTCTCACCGTGATAAAAGTCATGGGAGCCGTGCTTCTGGATTCTTCTTAAAGTCTCCGCTAAGTCTGGCTGCTTCAAGGTGTCCCCCGGCTGGTAGAAGCTTCCATCTGTCTTGAGGAAGATCTTCCCTGAGGAGGGATACTCCCTGAATGCCCTCTCGCAGGCCTTCATCTCCCTATAAAGCCGCTCATCTACCTTGAACCTATTCTCCGACAGATTAATCGCCGGTTCCACCAGTTGATCCCATGGAAGGCTGCCGAACCTGCTGTGAGCCAGTTCCATACCAAGTACTGTGCCGGGTACCCCCACGGAGATGACTCCCTCCCAGGCGCTAACCTTCAGTTCACCCCTCTCGTTCAGGAACATCTTCATGTTCGCTGCTTTGGGGGCTATGGCTCTGAAATCGAAGGTGGTGACTGTGTTGTCTGCTCCGTGGTAGAGCATGAATCCGTCGCCGCAGATATTGCCGCAGGATGGATAGGATACGGCCATGCTGAAAGCGGTGGCGACCGCTGCGTCGATGGCGTTGCCGTTCTTCCTCAGTATCTCGATTCCCGCGATGGAAGCGTAGTGGTCGGTGCTGACCACCATGCCCCTTCTGCTGGACGTAGGATTCATTATTAATGCCTTGTCATGTCAGTACTTGTTGATGGAGCCCATCGCTCTGATCTTGTGGACTATCTTCTCAAATAGTTGGCTTGGAACGTCTACTGAGCCCATGGCTACAATCTTTGAGACGACCGCATCAAGCATCTCTGGGCTCATGTCCTCGCTTATAGTCATGCTAGACATGCTGTGAACGTTGACCTTCTTACCCCTGCTGTACTACTCCTCGACGAGTTTCTGATTGATGTATCCAACATTATTCTCCCTGACGAACTCCTCATTCACACCCTTAGGAGTGAAGGAGTAAGGCATGAAGTCGCTGCTCGACGCCCCGCTGGCGATGGTCCTCAGCGTGTCGGTTATCCTCGGTATCAGCATCAGCTCGATCGCCCTGGAGAGGCTGTTGTAGGTCAGCGTGTACTCCCTCCCGATGTAGTCGACGAGGCCCACGGTGTGGAGCTCGTCAAGGTACTTGCGGGCCGTGTTGGGGCTGATGTTGTACTCGGAGGCGATGTTCGTGGTGGTGCTCCTGAGGTGCTCCTCCAGGTGTAGGTAGATGTCCTGATGTATCCTCTCCAGCCCGATGGAGTAGAGTACCCACCTCTTCACCCTCTCCGTCAGCCCCTCCCCGGTCAGGTTCTCCAGGGGCCTGAGTCGGCGTATCGTCCACTCGGCGAGCATGTCGAACTCACCCATCTGTTTCTCCTCATCACTCATCCTTCTCACCTCTCACTATCACCGTGTGGGCCTTGACGTCGACGCCCCGGGAGTACTTCCCGCCCACCACCACCCTCTCGCCGCTCTCCGAGAGGACGACCAGGTGCTTCGGGTCGTGGCCGTACTCCAGGGCGAGGCCCTCTACCTCCACGGACTCATCATCGTATCCCCGATTGCCCACGATCCTGACTACGGGTGTGACCCCCATCCGGGAGACCTCCTTGCAGGCGACGAC
Source organism: Patescibacteria group bacterium (assembly GCA_035527235.1). Taxonomy (GTDB): domain Archaea; phylum Thermoproteota; class Bathyarchaeia; order TCS64; family TCS64; genus BS750m-G28. Next base: position 1,772 of record DATLAV010000016.1, read on the forward strand.
CGCTTCGCCCACATCGCTGAACGCCCTCCCCCTCATCTTGAGGTAGTAGTCGGCGTCCGACCTGGTGCGGGACTCGGCCCTCGCCACCTCCATGAGACTCTCAGTTATCCTGGGGATGAGTCTCTTGGTGATCGACGAGGAGAGCCTCTCCCTCACATAGTAGGCCTTGCCCACCTTCTCCACTAGCCCCACCGTGTAGAGGAGGTCGACATGGTCCTGGGCCTCGTCGAGCCCCATCTTCAGGTGGCCGGCGAGGTCCTCCAGCGTCGCCATCTTGGCGTTCTCGAGGTAGATGAAGAGGCCCTGGGCGGCCCCCTCTATGCCCATCGATGAGAGGACCCATGTCTTGAGCCTATCGTCGTAGGACTCCTTCGGCTCCGTGGGAGGCTCTGGTATCCGCCGCACCTTCCACTCGGCCAGATATTCAAACTCAGACAAGGTTAAACTCAACTCAACAATTCTTGCGTTTAAGTCAATATATCATGCGACTATATTTAAAAGTAGTTATTCATGTGAACGCGAGGAGGAGACGCCGTAGACCAAATAGAACGCCCTCACGGGAACTGAATAAAAAGCCTGAAAAAAGGGTGATTAGAGGACGACCAGCCCGATCAATGCCTCTCCGCAGTTCACTGAGTAGAACACCCTGAGGAAGTTAACCGTCGAGTCATCCGGGGCAGTGTAGGTCTCCATGACGTTTCCGAAGAGGTCGACCATCTCCCCTATCACCTGCCCCTTGGCGACCTTCTCGCCCAGCTCCGCCTTGGGGTGCCAGATGCCTCCCTGAGCCGCCGTCATCCTGTACCTCTTGGGGCTCTCGGCGGGCTCGACCATCTCGGGCTCCCCCTCGAGGATGCCGAAGTACTTCAGTATGTTATTGACGCCCTCGTAGTGGAAGCGGACGTGCCTCTCGCGTACGTTGTGGGGCGTCCCGGCCTCCGATGTCACGCAGGGGATGCCATAGAGGCCCTGGGCGGTGATTGTGAGGCCGCTCACCCCCTTGGGCAACGTCGTGACGTAGGTGGTAGGGAAGCAGCGAGCCATGTCGAAGGCGGCCCGGTTGACGTCATCGTCCTCCCCCTTTCCGGCTATCACCATGTCGTCGATGTCCTCCGTGATGTCGCCGCCGTGGCAGTCGATGAGGGCGTCCGCCTTGGAGACGACCTCGGTAAAGAGGACGTGGGCAGTCCTCTGGGAGAGGGCCCCCTCCGGGTTCCCGGGGAACACCCTGTTCTGGTTGAGCTGGTCGAAGGGGCTCAGGAACGCCGACCTGTGCTCGAACTGGGGGCCGTTGACCACGGGCACCGCAAGCACCGCCCCCTTCATATCAGCGGGGTCGAGGTCCTGAATGGTCCTGATGACAGCCTCGATGCTCGCGAACTCGGTCCCATGGATGCCGCCCAGGACGCAGACGGTCTTCCCCTCCTCCGCGCCGTTGATCACGGCGACGGGTATCCTGTACGTCGTGATGGAGGTAGTGCCTACCTCCAGGAAGCCGAAGGCCTTCTCCCCCGGCGCCGCCTTGATCCCACCTATCTCTAAGACGCTCATTTCATGCTCATGGTCAGCTTATCGGGTGAGAATATAGGGTTTTGCCGCCTCGCGAAAGATGTTATAAACCTTGCACCATTGTTATACGAGGTTTCTAGTTATGGTTATCAAGACGAACAAGGATAAGCTGATGAGGCAGGCCCTCATGGGCAAGATAGCGCCCCCGACGATGCCCGGCGGAGGGACGAGAAGCACCTACGTCACCACCTGGGACGGCAAGCCCAAGATAGGCATCGGCGTCGGCGGCATAAAGTACAACGTCAAGATGGGCGACCCCTGCCTAGGGTGGCCGGAGACGGAGTACCTCGAGCCGGGCGTCGCACTGACGGGCGTCGACGAGAAGGCTGACGTCGGCTACCGAGACGTGAGTGGCACCGGCACGGCGTTCCTGAAGTACTGCTGTGTGGGCAACGTGGCGACGGTGGTCAGCGGCTCCGGCAAGGGTGCCACCGGCTTCATAACAGGGAAGGGCGGGGTCGGCGGCACGAGGAGGCACGTACTTGTCCACTTCAAGGGGGAGGACCTGGAGAAGCTGGACATCGGCGACAAGGTTAGGGTGGCCTCTGATGGCGTCGCACTGGAGGTCGAGGGGTTCGACGGCAAGGTATTCAACGTCTCCCCTAGCTTCCTGGAGGCCCTTAAGCCAGAGCTTGACGGTGACGTGCTGGAGCTGCCCGTCGCCAAGGAGATACCCGTCATCGCTATGGGGATGGGGGTCGGTGGAGGCTCCGCGGACACGGGAGGCTGGTGCATACAGACCTCTCCGCCCCACCTCGTGGAGAAGCTGGGCCTCGGTGACCTGAGGATTGGGGATCTGGTGGCGTGCAGGGATGCGTTGATGGCCTTCGGTAAGGGTTTCTATAGGGGGGCCGTCACCGTGGGAATAGTCACCACCGGGGAGAGCCACGTAGCAGGCGAGGGGCCCAATGTGATGGCGATAGCCTCCTCGAAGAGAGGGAAGATAAGGCCCAGGCTGAATCCGTTGGCCAACGTTGCCAAGTACTTGGGGCTGGAGGGATGACGATGAAAACGAATAAGGATAGGCTCGTTCAGCAGGCTGTGAGGGCCGAGGTCAACCATCCCACCGCCAGCAGGGGATATAGGGTCGACTGGGATGGGGTGCCCAGGATCGGCCTCGGAATGTCGGGCGTCAAGTACAACGTCTCCGTCGGGGATCTCTGCTACTTTCACGAGGAGGGGGAGCACACCGAACCGGGGCTTAGCCTCACCAACACGAACCCGGGTGAGAGCCAGGCGTTAGGCGTCCTCGGCTGCATCGGGAACGAAGTGAAGCTGTCGTCAGGGGACGCGAAGGGGACCAAGGGCTACATCACCGGGAAGCACGGGAGCTTCATGTGCTGGTTCCCTCCGGAGGCGCAGGAGAAGATCTCCCCTGGCGACAAGGTCAAGATCAGGGCCTGGGGCGTCGGCCTCAAGATCGCAGGCTTCGAGGAGAAGGTTCGGGTCAACAAGATCGACCCGCTGCTCCTAGAGAAGCTAGGGATCGAGGAGAAGGACGGCAAGCTCATCGTGCCGGTAACGAGGGAGTATCCGTGCTGGATCATGGGCTCGGGGTACGGGATGTTCCCGGTTACCATCGACTACGACATACAAACCACCTGCGACCTCGTCTGGGACGAGCTGGACCTCAAGGACATCCGCTTCGGGGACGTCGTCTGCCTCAGGGACCAGCTCAACTGGTGGGGCAGGGGATACTACGAGGGCGCTGTGACCATCGGGGTAATCATCCACGGATGGAGCTACTCGGCGGGCCACGGACCAGGCGTCACGACGATTCTGAGCAGTAAGGACGACACCATCGTGCCCAAGATCAACCCCCACGCGAACATCGCGTACTACCTCGGCGTCAAGGATAGACCCGAGTAACCAACCCTTTTTTTCCCAAAACCTTCACGGGCAAAAGTCGTCTTTCCCTGAACTGGAAGGTCTCGGAAGCTACTGGTCGTCGTGCGGTATGTTGGCTGTCGAGTCCTTCCTGCACTCGGAGTAGAAGTGCCCGACGCAGTAGAAGGGATTCTCCTTCTTGCCCGCCCGTATCCGCGTCTTTATCACCTTGTCCCCCGCGTTGAACTTCTTACCGCAGCGCCTGCACATGACCTCGATGCCGAAGTTTTCGTAGGTCCGCATGCTCTTCTTGGTCAGCACCATCTCCTTCAAGTTGAGGGGGTCACCTCCTCAACCCTGTTGAGGGGACAGGTATAAACCGTGCGATCCGGCTCCTGGAAAAGGAGCGTTTCCCCCATCATTAAGCTAAAAGGGCATTCTAAACCTATCCAAATCATTAAAATGGACTGTGATAACGCCCGTTTCAAAAATTTTTCTCGTTTATTTAGATTAAAATTCATACAATTTGAAAAGGATAACCCGTCTTTCAATCGATTAGAGGCAAATATTTCTAAAGCAGTTGCCATCCCTATTCACTTGGGCCTAAACGATGACACCGGAGAAGTTGTAGAGCATCTGGAGGAACATATGAGTGAAATAGTTCATCGCGATGTAGACGGAGGCCGCCGAGAGACAATATCCCAATATCTTTCTCTTCACAATTTACACCTCATTACTTAAGCATTACGTCATATACTTGAAATATAAGGCTTCTCTAGCCATAAAAGCCATAACCACCCTTTTTTAGGGAAATATATCCTCTTTTCCCCATTACTGGAAACATCGACAGGATTTGGGAAGATTCTAACGTGAAAGGACCTGTAATAAGGAAAACCTGCAACGAATATTAAAGAATGGGGAGGTGTGTCGCTCACCAGATATGGGCGTTGAAACGCCTGTTCCGGCGTGTTCCGCCGCGTCCCTTTAACGTAAACCAGCCCAGATGAGTATCATGGATATGGATCAGGTTCTTGAGATCGAGCCGAAAAAATCGGTTGACCTGGCCGACAGGATCTGTCTCATAGTCGAACTGTGGGGTGAGGGCGAGGCCCTCGACGGCGACAGGGTGGAGGAGATTGCGTTGAACCTCTATGGCGCGAGGGCGGAGGAGGTCTTGAGGGCCATCATCGCCAACCTGAGGACGGGAAGGATTAAGGGAAAGTTCTACATCGACGACGGGTATAAGACGCGCTAGGGAACTTCATTCCATAATAAATAAGACGAGTTGAGTTTCTATCATCCAAGAAGCCGTACCCTCGAGTCTGAACATTCTATGGTATCATCTTTAAAACGGTCTGCCATGTAGTTATGGCTTGTAAGAGGAAAGGGAACAATGTAAATTTTTATCTCCTTTAAGCTTCACATCAATATCATCCGACTCGATTTCATGGAGTGCTATCTGCCTTGGGTTCAGAGATCGTAGGAGTTCACGTACCAAGCAAGACAGAGATGGCGTTCTTCTTCGTCTCAGGGATGATCGTCAGCGTCCCCATGACTCTCTTCTCGGGGCCGTTCACGAACGGGCTCTGCTTCGTCCTCCCCCTCTTCTACGCCCAGGTCTGCTCGACAGGGCTCGTCACTCCCCTCGTGGAGGAGTTCGCGAAGGCCTACCCCCTCTTCTACCGGCATGGTGAGTCCGGGAGGTCCCTCTACACGATGGGATTCCTGACGGGGCTCAGCTTCGGGGTCGTCGAGTTCATCATCTACGTCCTCCAGTTCCGGGCGGCCATCCCCTTCAGAGTCGTCGCCGTCGTCTTCCACGCGTCGACCGCCTCGTTGACGGCGTACGGCATCTGGAGGGAGCAGCCATTCAGGTACTACATACTTGCCGTAGCCCGCCACACGGCGAACAACTTCTCCTCGTTCTTCGGGAACTGGTGGTACGTCGGAGGTCTGGGCGGCTTCGCCGTAGCGGCGTTCCTCTCATGGACGAGGTACCAGGAGGTCCAGAGTGTACAGATGCCGGATTGACCGCTTGAGAGTGAAACTCCTAGGGATCCTCATAATGTAAGGGATCCAAATTTGCGATATCAAAATTAAACACCGTTCCTCAGCTAATCATGATGCCTTCATTGTTCGAGGGAAAGGTAGTCATCGTCACCGGGGCGACAGGGGCCCTAGGCTCTGCCGTCACCATGATGCTTGTGGAGAGGGAGGGAGAGGTCGTCGCCCTCTATAGGGACGAGTCGAAGTTGAGGGCTCTTAGGAAGTCCCTCGGGGCGCACGGGGATCGCCTCACCGGTTTCAAGGGGGACGCGACCAGAGCCGAAGACTGCAATGCCCTTGTCGAGGAGACCCTCAGGGTGCACGGGAGGGTGGACGTCCTGATGAATGTCGTCGGTGGCTACCGGGGCGGCTCCACGGTGGCCGAAACGCCGGAGGAGAACTGGGACCACCTCATGGACCTGAACCTGAGGTCCGCCTTCCTCTGCAGCAGGGCCGTGCTCCCCCACATGATCGAGAAGGGCTATGGCAGGATCGTGAGTGTCTCAGCCAAGTCGGTGACCTCCTCCGGCAGGAAGGCGAAGTCGGGGGCCTATGTGGTCTCCAAGGCCGGCGTGAAGGCCCTCACAGAGGCCATGGCTGAGGAGGTGGCCAAGTACGATATTAACGTCAACTGCGTCGCACCCAGCGTCATCGACACCCCGGCGAACAGGGAGATGTTTCCCAAGGCGAGGCATGAGAGGTGGGTCCCCCCGGAAGAGATCGCCGAGGTAATGCTCTTCCTCGCCTCGGACGCCTCGAGGCCAATACGGGGTGCCCTGATACCTGTCTTCGGTAGGTCTTGAGCACATCCTATAATCTGAGGCTCTTGTTAAATCAAGAAAGGAACACGATGTGTGATTCTTTAAAACTCACACGAGGTTGGCCTTCTTCAGGCCTTAGGTTTCTACCACTTTGAGACTCGGAGGAGGTTCACGGCCGGCATGTCCATGGCGTTCTCCCTCTGTACGAGGTGGCCGAGCCTGTTCCTGAACCGCCTCATCATGAGGCCCATCATGACATCCGTCATCCAGCTCATTTCTAAACCCCTTTATTGAGATGTTAAGAAGCTTCGTTCAGATATAAGGGTTCTCTAACAAATTAAGTAACTAATAGCCCTCTTTTAGAAATTTAATGCCGTTTTTCCCGTTTTCTGTCACGGTTTCCCTCCCAAAGGAACATTTCCTAATAAGGGAAAAACGAGGGGTGAACGAGCCGATCGTGAACTCTCCATGCCTAGATAGGGCAAAGACCGACTTTCACGGGCGTCTCAAGCCCCTTCTAAGGCTCTCTATCGCCTCGAGGGGGTCGCCGCTCCCAGTTATCCTGGAGCCCACCACAAGCCTGTCGGCTCCGGCATCGATGGACAGCCTGCCCGTCTCCTCGTTGATCCCGCCGTCCACGACGATCGTCTTCGATCCATGGGCCTTCCTGAGGAGTCTTATCTTCTCGACGGCTTCAGGGCTGAATCTCTGCCCCCCCATCCCAGCCGGTACGGACATGACATGGATCAGCCCCACCTCCTTCACCACGTCAGGGTGTAACGTCGCCGTGGGCGTGGCGAGATCGAGGACGACGCCGGGCTCGAAGCCCAAGCCCCGGATCTCCCTCAGGGCTCCGATCGCGTCCTCCACGCCTCGGAAGACCTCGACGTGTACGGAGGCCGCGGGCACAGGATTCTGGGCACAGAGGTCTCCCACCGTCGAGAGAATCTTGAGAGGTTCGGGGGCCATCACGTGAATCTCCATTTCTGTCCCTGAGAGGCTTTGGCAGACCTCTCTCACGAGGCGATCTGTGAACCTGGGCTTCTCCGAGTAAGGGGGCCTGATGACGTCGAGGTGGACGCCCTGAAGCCGTCCGAGGAGACCTCGTATCAACTCGAGGGGCCGTGACCCCGCCACGGGACCATTTAACTCGCTCAGTTCAGCCTCGTAGCCGAGGATCGAGAGGAAGATGCTTGGCTCCACAGATTTTAGATAGGCTGAGCCTTTCTTAAGGTTGAGGGGTCCAGTTGGGAGATTATTTCATCGGCGTGGACAGTGGAACGCAGGGCACGAGGGTGGTGGTTGTCGACGGCGAGACCGGGAACGTCGTCGGAAAGTCCTCGAAGAGCTACGGACTCATCGAGGGGCTGCCGCTGGGATACATGGAGCAGCACCCGTCGACCTGGGTTGAGGCCATGGTGGAGACCGTCTCATCGGCCCTGAAGGCCTCCGGTGTCGACGCAAGGAAGGTGAAGGGGATCGGTGTTTCCGGTCAGCAGCACGGTCTCATCCCTTTGGATTCAGAGGGGAGGGTGATCAGGCCGGCGAAGCTCTGGAACGACACGAGCACCGAGGAGTGCAGGATCCTCATCGAGGCCCTCGGGGGTGAGGGCTCGGTGATCGGCCTCATTGGGAACTCGATCCCGCCGGGGTTCACGGCCTCCAAGATCCTCTGGCTCAAGAGGCATGAGCCGCGTAACTTCGAGAGGTTGGAGACGGTGCTCCTCCCCCACGACTACCTAAACTTCTACCTCACGGGGGCCGCCTCGATGGAGTACGGCGACGCCTCCGGGACGGCGCTCATGGACGTCAGGGGGAGGCTCTGGTCGGAGGAGGTCGTCGATGCCATCGACACCGGGCTCATGGAGAAGCTCCCGCCCCTCCACCCCTCGGATGAGGCGACCGGGAGGCTGAGGGGGGAGGTGGCCCAGAGGCTGGAGCTGGGCGAGGACGTCGTGGTGAGCACTGGTAGCGGGGACAACATGATGGCCGCCATCGGCACCGGGAACACGAGACCGGGTATCGTCACGGTCAGCCTCGGGACCTCGGGCACAATTTATGCCTACTCGGAGAGGCCGGTGGTCGATCCCGGGGGGGAGGTCGCCGCTTTCTGCGATTCCACCAACGGCTGGCTCCCCCTCGTCTGCACCATGAACGTCACCGTCTTCACGGAGCTCATCAGGGGCCTGTTCGGCCTCAGCTACACGGACCTCGAGGAGGCCGTCAGCGTGGCCCCGGTGGGCTCCGGCAGCCTCGTACTGCTCCCCTACCTCAACGGGGAGAGGACTCCCAACGTACCAGAGGGGACGGGGGTCTTCTTCGGCGTCAACGACAGAACATTCAACCAGGGATGCCTGGCCCGCTCCGCCATGGAGGGTGTCACCATGGGCCTGAATTACGGCTTCAAAAGGATGAAGGATCTGGGGATCCAGCCTACGGAGATCAGGCTCACGGGGGGCGGGGCCCGCAACAGAGCCTGGAGGAGGATCGCTGCCGACGTCTTCGACGTGGAGGTCGTCACACTGAAGGTCGAGGAGGGCGCTGCCTACGGAGCCGCCTTACAGGCATATTGGACCTACGGGAGACAGGTCGGCGAGGCGGAGGACATCTCCGAGATCACCGACAGGTTCGTCGAGGTGGACGAGGCAAGCAGGATAGAGCCTGACCCCGGTAACGCGAAGGTCTACAGGGGGCTTCAGAGGCTCCAGGATAAGCTCAGCCTCGACCTCCGGGGGGCCTTTGGGAAGCGTAAAGCCATATATGGTTAATCATTTAACCGCCAAGGAGAGATCTACGGCGGTGTCAACAGGTTGAGGGACCTGCGTCATCAGAAGACGGAGAGAGAGCCGAAGGAGATGCTGAAGCATCTGAAGGGATGCAAGCTCAAGCCCAGGTACTCGGCCGGGGTCTGGTACTTCTACCCGGCAGGCGGGCGGTTCCACGACGCCTACGTGGAGAAGGGCTCCATCGAGGACATCCTGGCCAAGATCGGCGGGCTCCACGACGAGGGGTTCATCGACTCCTCCTTCGGCGTCGAGGCTCACTACCCCAACGAGGTCAACAGGGGGAACATGGACCTCTACAGGGGGCTGATCAAGGAGACCGGGATCAGACTCATCACCGTCATCCCGAACCTGTTCTTTGACAGGACCTACGAGTTCGGCTCACTGTCCAACCCGGACCCGAAGGTGAGAGGGCACGCCATCGATAGGCTCACGGAGTCCCTCAGACTCAACAGGGAGCTGGAGACGGAGTTCGCCGTCGTCTGGCCGGGGATTGATGGCTATGAGAATCCCTTCGGCTTCGACTTCTACGGCATGTGGAGGCGTTTCGAGGAGGGGATCGCCAAGGCGATGGACGCCGTCCCGGGCGTGATGGTAGCCCTTGAGCCTAAGCCCTAGGAGCCCAGAGGGAACAACATCTACAGGAATACTGCCAACGGCCTCCTGATGGCGAGGAACGTCGAGTCCCTGCTGAAGGCGGGGGAGAACCGGGCCGTGATCGAAGGGGGCGAAGCCATGGTGGGGCTGAACCCCGAGGTCGGCCACGTCCTCATGGGGCACGAGGAGCTCGCTTACGCCTTCGCCTCCATTCTGAGAGAGGGTCGCCTAGCCCACACCCACTGGAACAGCCAGCCCCTGGGCAACTACGACCAGGACCTCAACGTCGGCGTCCTCGGGATAGACCAGATGCTCGCGGCACTTCTCACATTGAAGATGCAAGGCTACAGTGGGTTCTACGGACTCGACATCAACCCTGAGAGGATTCCCGTCGAGAGGGCGTTGGTCCTGAGCATGAATGCCCTGGAGGCAGGCTGCACGGTCGTGAACGAGCTCGATTATGACAGGCTCGTTGAGGCCATGTACAGTCCTAAGGAGAATAGGGGAATGATCGAGGACGTCCTGACGAGGGCCCTGGCGCCCAAATCAGCGGATCTCAAGGAGATCCCCTAAAATATTGGAATAAGGGCTGCTGAATCATTTTCTCAGCTTCTCCATCGAGGGCTCCAGCTCGGCTAGGTCAAGCCTCTCCAGCGTCTCCTTGCGAGGGATGCCCCTCTCGTCCCAACCCATTGTCTCGAAGTAGGTTGCCCTTCTCTCGACCACGAGGTCGCGGTCGGTCGTCCTGCCCTTGAAGGGGCCGTTGGGGAGGGGCTCGTAGAACCTGGGTGGGTTCTCGTCGTCCTCGATGGGAGTCCAGACCATGTCGGGACCGCCCATCATGAGGAACGCCCGCTGCAGTGTTACGATCCTGACGCCGTTCACCTTCCTCCAGCTGTCGATGGTGATGGGGAAGCCCGTGATGGCCCTGGCGATCTCGAAGGCTAGCTCCTGGCTGGTGCGGCAGAAGTTGCAGAAGACGCCGGAGTCGGAGAAGACGGAGCCCGAGTGCTCCCGGTGGCCGTCCACTGCCTGGCTTGTGTGGTCCCCGCCCTGGACGTTGGCAGCGTAGCTCATGTCGTGGGCGAGGAAGTCCCGGTCGCTCCTGGTGCCGTGGGCGCCTATCTCGATCCCCTTCACATGCACGGCGTAGGGGCTCAGGTCGACCCCCTTCATCTCCCCGAGCTTCTTGGCGGCCCTCAGGGTGCCCTCGGCGAGGATTTTCCCGACGCCCTCGCGGTGGGCTATCATCCGGGCCAGCCTGTCGAAGGCCTCGGTGTCACCCCATTCGAGCTTGAAGCCGAGCTCCTCCTCTGTGAGGAGTCCGCGCTGGTAGAGCTCCGCGGCGAAGGCCATGGTATTGGCTCCGCCTATGGCGGAATGGCCCAGCTCGTCGATGAGGGCGCTGAGGTGGATGCAGTCCCCGGGGTCGAAGATGCCGAAGTTGTTGCCGGCGTAGGCCTGCTGCTCGTAGTCGGGGCCGTCCGTGATGTCTCCCTTCCACCTGCCGCTCTTGATGCAGCTGAGCTTCATGCAGTTCGCCGTGCAGTTGAAGTCCGCCCAGTACTTCTTCACCCAGTAGCGGGTCTCGAACATGGGGCCGGCGAAGCTCCTCTCATCGTGCCACTCCTCCTGCCAGTTCCTGACGGGGGAGGAGCTCATCGTCGCAGCCGTAGACCAGCCCCCGTACCCTGTCCCGGTTCTGCGCCAGCTGTCCCTTGCTATGAGCATCCGGTGGGCCTCGTCCCAGAGCTCCTTCATCCTCTCCAGGTCGTGGACCTCGGGCAGGGGCCCCCGGCCCTTCGCGACGATCGCCTTCAGGTTCTTGGAGCCCATGACGGAGCCGTAGCCCCCGTACCCGGCCGCGTGGGTCAGCTTCGACATGACGGCCGAGTTAAACACTATGTTCTCCCCGGCGGGCCCGATGTAGATCGAGCCCGGGTCCTTCCAGAGGCCGACGGGCTTCCTCCCTGCGAGCTCCTCTGTCACCTCCCTGTTGATGATCTTGATGGTCTCCGAGCCCATCTTCCCCCAGAGGTGGCCAGCGTCCCTGATCTCGCCTAGGTCGTCGGTCACGAGGATGTAGACGGGGCTGCTCGCTTTCCCTGTGACGATGACGCCGTCGTATCCGGCGGTCTTGAGCTCGTGGGCGAACTCTGAACTCGCCGTGGAGCCCACCGTGCCGTTGCTCAGGGGCGACTTCCCAGAGCAGCAGATGCGCCCGCCCGGATAGAAGCCGGTCATGGGGCCCGTCAGCGCCATGAAGATGTTCTCGGGGCCCAGGGCGTCGACCTCGGGCCACCTGCCACCGATCCTGTCGAGGAGTATCTTCACCGCGAGCCCCCTCCCGCCGAAATAGGCCTCGAGGGTCTCCTCCGGGAAGGTGACGTCCCTCAATGTCTCCCTGGTGAGGTCAACGTCCAGGTACTTACCAGCGTATCCCCGTGGCACCTAGATCACCTCCTCGCCCCTCTCGCCGAAGAGCTTCACAGCCAGGTCCCTGGCGACGTCTAAGGGCTGCCTGCTGAAGTGCTTCCTGTTGGCGCTCATCCCCTCATGGACGAGCCTGAGGGCGTCGTACCTCGCCTCGTGGCAGACCTTGACACACTCGGGGTCGCCGCCGCAGAGGTCGCAGATCGTCGATTTGTTGTCGCCGGGGTGGAGGAAGGGCACGCTCCCTGGGCAGGCTTCGATGCATTTGCCGCAGCTGATGCAGGCCTCCCTGTCGACGACGACCGCCGTGGTCTCGTCCACTGAAATGGCGTCGACGGGGCAGCTCCCTATGCAGGGGTAGTCGTCGCACTGGGCGCAGAGGTGGGGGACCTCGACGCCGGGGAAGGGCATGAACACCCTGACCCTGCTCGCCTCGGGCCACCACCGCCCGTCATGCTTCATGCTGCAGGCGAGTTCGCACCTGCGGCAGCCCGTGCACCTCTCATAGTCCCTTACTATCCATATCTCACTCACTTTGAACACCTAACGTGGCCTGGGAGGATTCCTGGGGCAACGTGTAGCCCCCTCGACGAGCCTGTTCGAACCTCCGTACTGCCCGTCGATTCCGTCCCCGAACAAGCCTGACATGTTGAATATCGCTGTACGGAAGATAAAAGTGTCGAGGGGAGCCGGGCGCCCCCGGTTGAGCGGGCTACGTGCCCTCGATCTTCACACCGAACTGGAACACCGCGAGGCCTATGTAGTAGATGGCGATAGCGACGAAGAATATCGGGTAGATGCCATAATTGTCGACGAAGTATGCCGCTATTAAGGGTCCTATGGAGCCCACGATGCTCCCAGGGAGGGTGGAGAGAGCGAAGCCCATGCCCCTCTGCCGCGGCGGGGAGAGCCTTGCGGTGATGGCGCCGGAGGCTGGCATGCCGAGAATTCCGAAGAATCTCTGGGCGAGGTAGAAGAGCATGAAGGGCCAGAAGCTCTTGAGGAGGACCGCCAGGAGGAAGCAGGTGTAGGACGCGAAGAGGGTGAATACTAGCCACCTCTTCTCGCCGAAGCGGAAGGCGAGCTCCCCTCCGATGGGGGAGACGATGATGCCCATCATAGAGCTCAGGGTGAAGAGCAGGCCGAGTTGGGCGATACTCCAGCCCTGGGACTCCGCCAGCCAGAGGGTGAGGAAGCCGGTTGTGAGGCTGCCCCCGAATTGCCTTATCCCGCTTGACGTCAGGAAGACGAGCATGTTCCTAGAGAGGAGAGTTGTGGCCGCGCCCTCCTCGATCTCCTCCGAGGATGCCCTGTTGCGAGTCTCCTCCGCGGAGTCCTTCAGGAAGAAGAGGGCGACGAGCCCCAGGAGGATGGGGATCACCCAGAACTGGTAGACCTGACGCCACTGGAAGGCGAAGAAGCCCATCAGTATCGTGATGGAGAGGGGGCCGAGGCTGACCCCGAAGGTGCCCCCGCCGTTCCAGACCCCGAGGGCCCGGACCCGGTCCTTGGGCTTGGTGATGTTGGTGGTGTAGCTCTGGGCGGGGGGGTGGTAGATTGTGGAGTTCAATGTGAGGAGGGTAGAGGCAACGATGTACATCCAGGGATCCGCCGAGATACTGCCAAGGAAGGCGCCGACGGCAGCCATGACGATGCTCAGCCCTATCAGCCTCTTCGCCCCGAATTTGTCGGAGAAGTGGCCCGCTGGTATCGAGAAGAGGACCTGGCTCAGTGGGGGTATGGCCGCTATGAGGCCGATCTGCTGGTTGGTGAGGCTGAACTCGGCCTTGAGGGTGGGGTAGAGGGTGGACCTCATGTTCCCCGCCGCGTGGATCAGCGCGTGGATCAACACCGAGAGGAGGAGCCCCACGCTCAGGAGCCTCGCTCCGCCGTTACCGTTCTCCCTATCATCCGCCATTCATCTTCCTCCTTGTCTCACATTGATAGTTCCATCAACGTAAAAATGATACGAGGGCTCCAGCGTGAGACTTCTCGCTAATGGTATGAATCGTATGCAAATATACGCCGTTGAGTACGGCAATGTTTAATATAAGGATGATATGATGGGTTCGCCTCGGCGAGTGGAAGCCCCTGACTGCCGGCCGTCAAGCCTATTTCATTCGTCTTCCTCGTCCGCGTGCTCTTCGTCCCGGAATGCCTTCGCCTCATCCTGTATTTCGTTGAGGTCGTCGATTACCGTATCGATCTTCAGGGATAGGTCTGTGAGACCCTCCGTGAACTCCTCGACCCAGTAGTCGCCGAGCTCCTCGAGGTCGACGATGATCGTCTCCACCTGTCCCTTGGAGCTCTCGAGGGCTTTGACTAGGCGCCCCATCTTCCGGATCAACGTTGCTGATTCTGCTGACATGGTTGTAAATATCCTCCGTCAAGGGTTAGAAATGTGGATTATAAAAACCTTAATGATCGAAGCGCAAGAGAAGGATAATTCTAACGGGATAAGAACAGCATGAAGAAAAGGGAGGGGAGACTATTTTCTCCACTTCTCCCCGATGGGGTAGACGTCCCAGGGGATGTTCTCGTAGTGAAGGGTGCTCAGGTCGGCGGGCGTCGTCCCGGGCGGGTCCACGGGGTAGTCGACCTTGCTCCAGGTCTCCCAGAACGCCTTGTGGTGGACGCGGCTCTTGATCTCCACGATGTCGAAGCTGTCGACGTCGAGGCCGATGGCCTTCAATGGGTCAGCGCTCATGGGCGCCCTCAGCCTCTCGGAGATCACGACGTGCCTGTTCTCCCCCAGGTCCAGGGAGACGACGAGGTCGTCGTGCCTGATGGCCCCCCTGCCCATGGGCCCTGTCTCCACCCAGTCGGCGGGCCCCAGCCACTCGATCTTGCCGGTGACCTTGACGGGCTCCCCGGAGATGGGGTGGACCCAGCCGCCGATCTCGACGGTGACGGTGTCCCCGACCTCTTGGTCCCTGTCGAGGCCGTAGAGCACCTCTGGGTCGGCGATGCTGGTTGTGCAGAAGTTCCTCGCGCCCTGCTCCATGAGCTCCTTAAAGACGTGGGTGCCGTCCCCCAGGCGGTCGTCGTGGTATGCGATGACCACGGGCTTGGTGCCCTCGGCCACCATCTTGATGACGTTGGCGACGCCGTCAGGAGCCTTCGGTAGGGGCCTCGTCAAGTCCTCCCTGAGGCTCCAGATCAGTTCCGAGATGTTCTGGGAGACCTCCTCCGCCAGCTCGTGGTCGCCGTCTGTGACCACGAAGACGGAGGCCCCGACGTCCGGGGTGTCCATGTAGGCGAACCCTGGGGCGACGGAGGCGCAATAGACCCCCTTCGTCTCCCACTCCCTGCATCGGTCGTAGACCAACTTCATGGGGTGGTACTCGGAGGCCTGGTAGACGCTGGCGCTGATGACCCCCGGCTTCCTGACGGCCATTGTTGGCTTGAAGTTGCCCCGCAGGGTCTCGATCATGCAGTGGCCCGCGATCTCCCCGATCTCGTGACCGTCTAGGTGGGGATAGGTCTTCAATATGAAAACTGCGTCGGTGGCGTATGCCAGCTCCTCGTCCTCGCAGGCGTGGAGGTCCAAGGTGACCATGATGGGCACCTTGTAACCTACCACCTTCCTCACCCTCCGGCATAGCTCCGCCTCCGGTTTGGGAATGTTGGTGACGGCCATGGCGCCGTGGAGAGCTAGGAGCACCCCGTCGACGGGTATCTCCTTCTCTATGCCGTCCACTATCCTCCCGGCGATGACGTCGAAGGCCTCCGTTGTCAGCCAGCTCCCCATGCCGACGGTCTTGGGCCTCCCCGGCCTCAGGACCCCGACGAGCTCGACGTCGGGCTGCCCCTCGGCGGCGGCCTTGTAGCCTGTGATGTAGCCCTTCCCCTCGCCCTTGGTGTCGATGGCGTCGGGGCCGTACCTCATGCCACCTGCGTCCCACGCCTCAAGGGTCGTGATGTTGGGGCAGAAGGTGCATGTCTCGTGCGAGAAGCTCGCTACAGCGATCCTCAATCAAATAACCTCCTGAATAAAATGGTGTATGATATAAAAAAATCCGATGACTCGAGGTCGCTGACTAAAAAAAAGTGTGTTGGCTTCAGCCCTCAGCCGAGGATCGCCTTGAGGTCTTCCTCGGCGGTGGTTATCGGCATTATGTTGAAGTTCTCCACGAGGTAGTTCAGGACGTTGGGCGTCAGGAAGGCGGGGAGGCTCGGCCCCAGCCTGATGCCCCTGATCCCCAGGCTGAGGAGGGAGAGCAGTATGGCGACGGCCTTCTGCTCGTACCAGCTCAGGATGAGGCTGAGGGGCAACTCGTTGACACCAACGCCGAAGGCCTCAGAGAGTGCCAGGGCGATCTGGACCGCCGAGTAGGCGTCGTTGCACTGGCCGACGTCCAGTAGCCTGGGTATCCCCTCGATGTCGCCGAGCTTCTTGTCGAAGAACTTGAACTTGCCACAGGCCAGGGTGAGGACTACGGTGTCCTCGGGGGCCTGCTCCACGAAATCGGCGTAGTAGCTCCTAGCGGATTTGGACCCGTCGCAGCCTCCCACTAGGAAGAAGTGCCTTATCTTGCCCTCCTTGACGAGTTCGATGACCTTTCCGGCGACCCCCATCACGGCGTTGTGGCCGAAGCCTACCGTCACGGAGCCCATGTCCTCGTCCTCCTGGAATCCGGGGAGCTCCAGGGCTCTCTCGATGACGGGGGTGAAGTCCTTGTCCTCGACGTGGGCGACCCCGGGCCAGCCCACCAGTCCCGTGGTGAAAATGTTCTCCCTGTAGGAGTCGACGGGCCTCTGGATGCAGTTCGTGGTCATGAGTATGGCGCCCGGGAACGCAGGGAACTCCCTCACCTGGTTCTGCCAGGCCGTCCCGTAGTGGCCATAGAAGTGATCGTACCTCTTCAGCTCAGGGTAGCCGTGGGTGGGGAGCATCTCCCCGTGGGTGTAGACGTGGATCCCCGTGCCCTCTGTCTGCTCCAGCAGGAGCTCCAGGTCCCTCAGGTCGTGGCCTGAGACGAGGATCGCCTTCCCCTTCCTGTGGCCAAGGGGGACGCTGGTGGGCACTGGATGGCCGTAGGTGGTGGTGTTGGCGGCGTCGAGGAGCTCCATCGCCCTCAGGTTAGCCTTCCCCGCCCTCATGACGAGGTCTACCATCTCCTGGAGCGTGGCGTCCTCGTTCAGGGTGGCGACGAGGGCCTCCTGGATGAAGGAGTAGACGGCGTCGTCCTCGACCCCCAGGATGGCGGCGTGGTCGGCATAGGCGCTGATGCCCTTCAATCCGTAGATGAGCGTCCACTTCAGCGAGTGGATGTCGGGGTCCGCGCCGGGATCCGACTTGATGCCGACACCGGCCCCCTGGGTGACCATCCCCTTGAGGGAGGATCCGGGCTGGAAGGAGGCGGTGGGGTGGCGGGACTCGATCTTTCCCCCGGCCTTCTCCACCCTCTCCTTGAGCTCCTCCCTCCGCCTGAAGGCCTCCTCAATGAGGGCGCGTATCCTCTCGGGGTCAAAGTTGACGTTGGTGAGTGTGGCGAACATCGCCTCGCAGGTGAACCTGTTGGCCTCCACGTCGGATACCCCGACCTTCCTCCCCTCCACGGCGTAGATGGATAGCCCCTTCAGTGCGTGGACGAGGAGGTCCTGGAGGGCGGCGACCTCGGGGCTCTTGCCGCAGACTCCGAACTTGTCGCAGCTGGTCCCCCCGGCTGTCTGCTCACATTGGTAACAGTACATTCATTCTCACATCTCCTGTGCGGGTCACCTCGCGTAGAGGCACTCCCCCTTCGCGGGGCAGTGGTTCTCGGCATGGTTCTCGACGGCCTTGAAGATGGGCTCCATGGTCTCGGAGTTGAGGGTGTAGATCCTCTCCTTGCCCTGCCTCCGTGTGGAGACCAGGTTGCATCGGATGAGGGGCCTCAGGTTGTGGCTTATCATGCTCTGCTCCTGCTCCAAGGCATCGGCGATGCTGGAGACGTTCATGGAGCCCGCCCTCAGCTTCTCCAGTATGGCGAGCCTCGTAGGGTTCGCCAGGGTTGCGAAGAACCCGTAACATGTCTCTGTTAGTCCTCTCTTCATGACCTGCACCTTGTATGAAGTTTCCTTCATATGAAGAATTCCTCATACATATATAAGGGTTGCTGAAACAGACCTAAAAAAGGAAAGGAGGTTTGGCACCCTGAGGGAGAGAAAGGCCCCTACTTACCCTTCCTGTGGAGCCTCCACCGCTCGATGTAGAGGTCCATCCCGCCGTCGGGAGCCTCCTCGAACTCCACGGGTATCCTGCCCCCGGCCACGAGGTAGTGGAACCTCCTGTTCCCTGCCTCCCGGCTCTCAGGGATCAGGGGGATGCTCGTCTCCGCGAACCGCGACGAGGACTCCAGGTAGAGCATCGCCCCCTTCCTGGCGACCGTCTGCTTGCTGCCGCCCTCGTAGGCCTCGTAGTATCCGGTCAGCCTGTCGAGGTCCAGCTCCTCGGCGTAATAGGAGATCGCCTCCTCGGGGTCCCTGCCCATAAGGAGGGCGAGGGCGGCCTGGGGGATGAGGGATCCGAAGCCCCCGGTGTTGGAGGCGGTGGCAACGGCGATGTCGAGGTCGGGTATGAAGCTGAGATTCGCCGATGAGACGCCGGTGGATCCCCCGTGATTCACCATCTTGTGCCCCAGGAAGTCGTCGACGCAGAACCAGCCGTAGCAGTAGTAGCCCTTGCCGAAGGCGCCCTCGCCCCTCTCGATGTGGCCCGTGTGCATCTCCATGAGCAGGTCCTCGTCGACGATCCTCCTGCCATCGTGAACGCCCCCGTTGAGATTCATCTTCAGGTAGCTGGTGAGCTCGGTCACGGGACTGAGGATGCCGCCGGCTGCGTAGATCATCCTATGGAAGGGGTGGACCGTCGCCGTCGTTGAGCCGTCCTTCTCCTTCCTGTACGCCGTCATCCTGTCGGGGTCGGCGTCGAAGGCCTCCCTCTTGATGGTGGACCTCGCCATGCCCAGCGGCTTGAGGATGTTCTCGGCGATATAGTCCTCGTAGGGGACGCCGCCTACCCTCTCGACGATCTCACCCAAGACGGCGAAGCCGCTGTTGTAGTAGAAGTACCGTTTCCCAGGCCTCGCCGCGAGCTCTCCCTTGGATTTGTTGATGAAGAGGAGGAGGTCGTCGATGTCGGACAGGGGGATCCAGCTCCCCTCGACCCCGGTCATCCTCTGGATGAGTATGCCGGCCATGCCGTCGGCTGGCATCCCCGAGGACATGGAGAGGAGGTGGTGGACGGTGATGGGCTCGTCCTCGTACCCCGGCTCGTAGGGGAGGTACTTATTCACTGGGTCGTGGAGGTCGATCCTTCCCTGCGCCACCAGCTGCATGATGGCGATGGTGGTGAACGACTTGGTACACGATCCAATACCGAAGAGGGTGTCGGGGGTCGCAGGGAGGTTCGCCTCAATGTTCCTGGCGCCGAAGCCCCCCTTGTAGACGACCTCGTCGCCCTTCAGCAGCGCGATGCTCAGCCCGGGGACGTGGAGGCTCGCCATCCTTTTGGAGATGATGCCCTCCAGCTTCCGGGTGGACGCCGCGCTGAAAGAGTCTACCATAGGAATCATCTAAAGTGGTTTGACTTCTATAATAAAACTTGAAGGGGAACATCCGAGATCCTAAAGACTATTTGCGCGCGCGCGCAATGTTTATTAATGTAAACATACAACTGTTTACAACAGTTGACAGATATGATTAAACCAATCTTCACAAGAAGAGTGAGCAAGATCAGCACGATATTTATCGTCCTTCTCATCGCAGCCACCGGTGGAGGCTTGTACCTCAGACAGCGAAACACTACACCCGAGTTCAACGGCTTGGACATCTCCGACAACCTGGTGCCAAATGTCGACGCGCCAGGATGGATGGGTGTGGGGCTCAGCAGACTCAACTTCACCGGGGACGCCGTAATCGTCCTCGTGACAAAGGAGTACGGCATCAGCGAACCCACGGAGATCCCGATCAACGCCGGCGAGGGGCTAATCGCCATTACAGAGGTGGTCGAGGAG
>DATLAV010000017.1:0-7782 GCA_035527235.1 Patescibacteria group bacterium
ACGGCGCGGATCTGTTCGAGATCATCGTCGCTGGCATTGTAGGTGAGGAGCAGCTTCACGGCGGTCACTCGCTCCTGACGAGGGTGACCGTCTTGGAGTCTGCCTCACGGGGGCCGACCTCGATCCGGACGGGCACGCCGAACATCTCCCACTTGTAGTACTTCTCCCCAGGCCTCAGGCGGTTATTGTCGTCGATCTTCACCCTCAGGCCGGCCTTCTTCAGTGTCGCCTCTACCTCACCGGCGTAGGCGTTCACCTTCTCAGCGCTACCCCTGAAGGGGATGGGCACGATCACCACCTGCTTGGGCGCCACGATAGGTGGCAGCACGAGGCCGTTGTCGTCGCCGTGATGCGCTATTGTGGCGGCCACCACCCTTCCGATGCCCATGCCGTAGCACGTCGTCGACGCGTGGATCTGATTCCCCTCGTCGTCCTCGTAGGTGAGCTCAAAAGCCTTGGCGAAGTTCTCTCCGAGCTCGTGGACCGTCCCGATCTGGTTCACCTTGCCGTCGGGGTTCCAAGTGTCGAAAGCCAGCGTGTAGACGGCGCCGGCGAACTTGTCGAAGTCCGGCCTCTTCATGATCATGTAGCTGAGGCCAAGGGCGTCGTAGACCTTGCTGTAGACTTCAACGCCGACCCTCACCTGGCGCTCGGCGTCCTCGAAGTCGACGTGTGCGGTGTGGGCCTCGTTCCAGAGGAACTCCCTCCCCCTGAAAAGGGGCCGGGTGGCCTTGGTCTCGTACCTGTAGACATTGCACGTCTGGTGCATCCTGAGGGGGAGGTCTGCGTGGGAGCGGATCCAGATCTTGAACATCGGGTAGATCGCGGTCTCCGAGGTTGGCCTAAGAAGCAGCCTCCTGTCCAGCTCGTTGGTCCCTGCGTGAGTTATCCAGAAGACCTCGGCGGCGAAGCCCTCTATGTGGTCCGCCTCCTTCTGGAAGGCATCCTCGGGTATCACCACGGGGAACTGCATCGGCTGGTGGTCTGTCTCCTCAAGCTCGTTCTCGAGCATCTGGTAGATGCGTTTGGCCACGCTGTAGCCCCAGCCCATCCAGACCGTGAACCCCTTGACGGGGTAGCGGTCGTCGGCGACCTGGGCCTCCAGCAGGACCTCGTCGAACCACTCGCTGAAGTTCTGGTACTTCTTCATGGTCCTCTCTGCGGTCTCAGACATCTCTCATCCTCTTCAATAACTGGGTGCGGTTGTTTCGGTCGTTGGATGGGCTCCACCTATGATCAGAACTAAGCGTGGTCACGAGGCTATTCCGACGGAATATATTCACCCATCTTAACCTCGTTAACAGTTAAAGCGTCAGATTTAATCTTTCCGAATCCTCGACTCAACCGAGAATCTTTCTATAAGAGGAGTTTGATGGGTCATGGAGGCGGCGACACAGCCTCATCGATGTGCCTCGTGGGCTCCATCACGCCCATAGAGAACAGAATCGCTCCGGCTAGGCCTATGATCGATGCGGCATAGAAGGGGTACTGGGCCCCCAGCGTGTTCCAGAGGTAGCTTCCCAGCATGGATGCGGGTGCAGCCACGATGCCCGTGACCGTCCCTATGGAGCCCATCACCGTGGCTCGTTTCTCCTTCGGCACTATGTCGGCGATGAGGGCCTACCACGCGGGTCCACCTGCCCTTCCACGCCCTCCCCCTCCCCCTCCCCCCAGGGCGTTGGCCAGTGCGCTGAAGGACTGGACCGTGAAGTAGTGCTGGAAGTTCTGGGACAGTGCCATCCCCAGAAGGGAGACGGGCATGACCGTTCTAGAGATGACGATCATGGGCTTCCTCCCGAAACGGTCCGATAGCATCCCGCCGGGAAACGCCAGGATCGTGGTTCTCAGCCCTCCCACGGTGCTCACGATACCTATCTGAGTGTTGGAGAGGCCGATCGTCTCCACGGCGTAGATGCTCGTGAAGCCGTTGAAGATGAGTGCCCAGATCACATGGGTCCAATGGGTCGACATCAGGTACAGAATAGGGGATATCAGCCGAAGGGAAGTCCCGATGAGGATGATCTTCCTCCTACCCCACTTGTCAGCCAGGTCCCCCCGGAAAGCTGGAAGAGAAGCCTCTCGGAGTTCTGGATCATCGAGAGGAGCCCCACGGCGGCGATGCTCGCGCCCAGCTCGTTCTTCAGGTAGAGACCCCAGAATGGGCGCCATCCCATGTCAGTCAATGTGATGAGGGAGGTAGTGAGGGCGATGCCTAGAATGTTCCTATTTGAGAACACGGTTCTCATCGTCTTCATCTAAGAACTCGCCATCTCAATACTCCCCCCTAGAATCTGTCCCCGCTGCACCCGGGGAAATATAATATTTATTACTTCAAGAAAAAATGAATCTACTACCCGGGCTCAGATGAAAGAGACTTGACTTTCTCCGGCCTCTTGGGCTCCTTCACGCCTATGGCGAAGACGAGGGCGCCGATGAGCCCAAGCACGACGGAGACGTAGAAGGGGAACTGGGGGCTGAACGTCTGCCAGAGGTACCCGCCTATGATGGACGACGGGGTTGCCACTATCCCTGAGACGGTCCCTATTGTCCCCATAACAGTTCCCCGTTTCTCCCGGGGGACCAAGTCTGCTATCAACGCGTTCCAGGCGGGCCCCCCGGCGTACATACCCCCTCCACCCAGCGAGTTGCCGATCGAGTTCACGAACTGGATCAGGAAGTACTGGTTGAAGGTGGCGGCCAGCGTGACGGCGGCCGTCGCGATGGGTGAGGTTATCCTTGACACCAGGATCATGGGCTTCCTGCCGAACTTATCGGACATCATCCCGCCGGGCATGGCGAGGATGGCCGCGACGATTCCCCCGGTGGTCTGCACGAGGCCAAGCTGGGTGTTTGAAAGGCCAATGATCTCAACCGCGTAGATCGACATGAAGTCCCAGACCAGCCTCATCCCGAAGCTGCCCAGGATGGCAACGAGGACCATGACCCAGATCGTGCGGGGGAGCTCGAATGTGCTCCCTATCTTCTGCTTGAGGGTCTGCTTCTCTTTCGGGGCGTCGGAAACGGGAGCCCTGTCCACGTCGAGGGTCTCGGTCAAGATCTTCCACCGAGCAAACGTGACGAAGATGTTGGTGAACAGCGAGACGATGAGGAAGATCCTCACGCCCTCCCTGTAGCCAAAGGAGTCCATCAGGACGCCCCCGATGATGGGGCCGAAGATCTGGGGAGACGAAGTGATTGTCCTGTAGGCACCGTACCCCGCACCCCGCTCCTCCTCCGGGAGGGAGTCCGCGATGATGGCGTTGAACGCCGGCATGTAGATGCTCGTGGCGCCGTTAACGAGAAGTGCGGGGATCACCTGGGTCCAGTCAGTTGCCCGCAGGTAGATTAGGGGAGGGATGAACCTCAAGGCAGTGCCAAAGATGATGATCTTCCTCCGTCCGTACTTGTCCGCGAGGAGACCGCCGGGGAGCTGGAAGAGCAGATTCTCCGAGGAGGCTATCGTCGAGAGAAGCCCCACCGCCGCGATGCTCGCCCCCAGCTCCTTCGTGAGGTAGAGTCCCCAGAAGGGGCGCCACCCCATGTCGGTGATGCTGATCAGCGAGGTCGTGAGAGCAATAACGAGAATATTCTTGTTGGAGAGGACATCCTTCGCCACCCTTACAAAATCACTAGCCACGGAAAATATCTCCTAAAGAGTCCTGACGAGATGACCTCTCTCACATTTAATGTTTACTCTCAGGCACCAGTGGACATGCTAACTTTTATCTCCGCCAGACAAGGTTAAGGAGGGGTATGAAGGTCATCCTCGTCGTGAGGGACGGCTGGGGCCACTCTGAGGAGACACGAGGGAACGCCGTGCAACTCGCCAGAACCCCGAACAACGACCGGTACATGAGAGACTACCCCTGGACGCTCCTCAAGTGCACGGGCAACGCCATCGGCGTCCCCGAGGGCACCCAAGGGGGCAGCGAGCCGGGCCACCTGACCATGGGCGCCGGCAGGATCGTCTGGCAGCCCCTCGAGGAGATCAACCGCAGCATCAAAGACGGCAGCTTCTACGAGAACGAGGCGCTCCTCGAAGCCGTCAAGGTCACCAAGAGGAATGGGAGTAGCCTCCACCTGATGGGCCTCCTCAGCGACCAAGGGATACACGGGACCACCCTCCACCTGTATGCGCTCCTGGAGCTCGCCCGCCGCAGGGAGCTGGAGGACGTCTTCATCCACTGCTTCCTGGACGGTCGCGACGTTCCGGAGAGGAGCGCCAAGGAGTTCATAAATGGAACGCTGTGCGCCATCGAGGAGAAGGGCGTCGGGCGGATAGCCTCCCTCGTGGGGAGGTACTATGCAATGGACAGGGACACCAACTGGGACCGGACCAGGAGGGCCTACGACCTGCTCACCCTCGGAGAGGGGATACGCGAGACCGACCCCCTTCAAGCCATCGACCACGCCTACGGGAGGGGCAACGAGACGGACTACTATCTCGAGCCCATGGCGATCGTGGGACAGAATGGGAGACCGGTGGTCACCATCGAGGATGGGGACTCAGTGATCTTCTGGAACTTCAGGTCGGACCGCGCGAGGCAGATCACGTACGCGTTGACCGCCCACGGCTTCGACAAGTTCCCCAGGTGTGCGATACCGAAGGTGCACTTCACTTGCATGAGCGTCTACGACCAGCACCTCGACCTCCCCGTAGCTTTCCATCAGCACGATGTGACGAACAACCTCGGCGAGGTGCTCAGCGCCCACGGCCTCAAGCAGCTCAGGATAGCCGAGACCGAGAAGTACGCCCACGTCACCTTCTTCTTCAACAGCCAGGTGGAAGACCCCAGCCCCGGGGAGGACCGCATCCTCATCCCGAGCCCCAAGGTGGCCAGCTACGAGGAGAAGCCCGAGATGAGCGCCTACGAGATCACCGATAAGCTCGTGCCCGAGATACGGCGGGGCGCCTACGACTTCATCCTGGTCAACTACGCTAACGGCGACCTCGTCGGCCACTCGGCGAACCTTGAGGCGGGGGTCAAGGCCTGCGAGGACGTGGATGAGTGCGTCGGGAGGGTCGTGGAGGCCGGGCTCCAGGAGGGCTACGCCGTGCTGGTCACCGGGGACCACGGCAACATAGAGACCATGTTCTACCCAGACGGCTCCCCGAACCCGTCCCACGGGATGACCCCGGTACCCTTCATCCTCGTGTGTGACGACCCCACCTACAGGAACACCAAGCTCACGGAGGACCTTGGGCTCAGCAGCATAGCCCCGACCATCCTGACCCTCATGGGCATCGAGAAGCCGGAGGAGATGACGGGAGAGAGCCTTATAGAGGCATGACATTTCTTCGAAAATCTTATCTCCCCCCAGTATCATTCTCGGATATGCATCGGAACTTCGCGCTGGACATTCTTCGTATTCCCATTGAAGGCCGCTCACAACTGTCTCTGAACAAGTTTTCCCCAGCGTCATGTGTTACGAGAGCGTGGTGACGAGATGAAAAGTAAAATCGGCTTCGACACAGACAGGTATCTGGAGGCTCAGGTCACGAGGATCCTTGAGAAGGTAAGCCTCTTCGACAAGCTCTACCTCGAGTTCGGGGGGAAGCTCCGATACGATCACCACGCCAGCCGCGTGCTTCCGGGGTACGAGGTGGACACCAAGGTCCAGATGCTCCAGAGGCTCGGGGATAAGATTGAGATAGTCCACTGCATCAGCGCCAAGGACATCGAGGGGCGCAAGATACGAAGGGACTTTGGGCTCACCTACGAGGACCAGATCCTGAAGGACATCGGGGACCTGAGGGAGCTCGGCCTCGGCGTCTTCGCCGTCGTCATCAACCGCTTCGGAGGCGAGGCGTCGGCCCTCAAGTTCAAGCAGAGGCTCGAGAATAGGGGGATCAGGACCTTCCTCCACTTGGAGATCGAGAACTACCTCTCCGATATCGCCAGGGTGGTGAGCGATGAGGGCTACGGGAGACCCGAGCACGTTCCCACTGAGAAGCCCATCGTCGTGGTCACCGCCCCAGGGCCGGGGAGCGGCAAGATGTCCTTCTGCATGTCTCAGATCTACCACGAGAGGAAGGCGGGGATCAAATCGGGTTTCGCCAAGTTCGAGACCTTCCCTATCTGGAACCTGGAGCTAGACCACCCCGTAAACGTAGCGTACGAGGCCGCGACGGCGGACCTCGGTGACTTCAACGTTGTGGATCCGTTCCACCTAAAGGCGCACGGCGTGACGGCGGTCAACTACAACAGGGATGTCGAGAACTTCGCCATAATGAAGAGGATAATCGAGAAGATGGTCGGGGAGGGGGACCCCATGAACGAGATAAAGTCCCCTACCGACATGGGCGTAAACATGGCGAAGGAAGGCATAGTGGACGACGACGCCATCCGAGAGGCGAGCAAGCAGGAGATCGTGAGGCGCCACTTCAGGTACAATAGGGAGTTCGTGGAGGGGCAGACCACTTACGCAACGGTCGAGAGGATGCAAGCCATCATGGATAAGGTGGGGGTGAAACCCCTCGACCGCCGCGTCGTCCCCACCGCCAGGCAGGCAGCAGACGACGCCAGGAGGAGGAGCAACGAGGGGAAGGGATACAGGGGCGTCTTCTGCGGGGCCGCCATCGAGCTCTGGGATGACGATGGAAACCTGACGATGATACAGGGGAAGAACTCCCCCCTCCTCCACGCCGAGTCGGCGGCCATCCTCAACGCGACTAAGACCCTGGCAGGTGTACCGGACGAGGTGGAGGTGATCTCCCGACCAGTCATCGACAGCATGATCGAGGTGAAGAAGTCCATGGGTATGAGCAGCGCCTCCCTCGACGTCAAGGAGGTGCTGGATGCCCTGGCCGCCAGCGCCGTCTCCGACCTCAACGCCAGGAGGTGCATCGAGGTCCTAGGTAGGCTGAAGGGCGTCGAGATGCACACGACCCACATAATGGACAGCGGTGACGAGGTGCCCCTGAAACAGCTCGGCATCAACGTGACGACAGACGCGAAAATACCATTCATTAACGGCCTTAATAGTTAATAATGTATAAAATGACTTAATTTTTTTCATTTTTAATCGTATATTATATAGAAGATATGAATAATAATATGTAAATTCTTGAGTAATGTAGTAAAAATATTGAATCTGATAGGTAAGTAATCCGGCATAGCAAGGTATATAACAGTTCAGTACAACTAAACTTGTTCCAGAAGACACGGATAGATCTCAATAAGTGGTAAACGTGTTCGCCCCTGAGAATTTTATAATCCTAATCTCGTTCACGTTGCTGATCGGGTACGTCAGCTCAGTCTTCTATTCCAAGACGAAGGTACCCGACATAGTCTGGCTTCTGGGTTTGGGCATCCTTGTGGGGCCGGTCTTCGGCATCTTCGACAAGGACCTCTTCCTTGAACTCGCCCCCCTGATGAGCATCATCGCGCTTAGCATCATCCTCTTCGACGCCGGCATCAACATCGACATTAACACGTTCATGCAGACGTTTACCAAGTCGACGGTACTGGCGGTCGCCACGTTCCTGAGCACCGTGGCGTTCGTAGGCTTCTCCATGAGCTTCCTTCTCCCACAGTACTTCGACCTCCTCCAGGCGATGCTCCTCGGATCGATGATAGGGGGAACGAGCACCGTCTCTGTGTACGGTATCCTTAGCGGCTTGAACCACTCTTTCAAGAACATAGACACGGCGAGGGTCATACTTCTAACCGAGTCCATCATTACCGACCCGATCTGCATCATCTCCGCCATAACGATAATCAGGATGATCATGTTACCGGAGATCTCATTGAGCGCGAGCGTGAGGGACATCTTCAGCAT
>DATLAV010000018.1:0-3275 GCA_035527235.1 Patescibacteria group bacterium
CTACTGAACGCCATCGCCGCCGCCGCGAATATGGGGTTCATCACGATCCCCCAGGGCCTCAACACCCCGGCAGCGACGGGTATCAGCAAGGCGTTGTAGCCGAAAGCCCAGAACAGGTTCTGCTTGATCTTTGAGAAGGTCGCCTTGCTCAGCTGGATGGCGGTGACGACGTCCATCAGGTTGTTGCGGATGAGCACGATCCCGCCGGTCTCCAGCGCCACGTCGGTTCCGCTGCCGAGGGCGATGCCCACGTCGGCCTGGGCCAGGGCGGGGGCGTCGTTGATGCCGTCGCCCACCATGGCGACGACGAGCCCCTCGGCCTGGAGCTTCTTGACCTCATCCACCTTGTCGTCTGGGAGAACCTCGGCTAGATAGCGGTCGATCCCCACCATCTCAGCGATGGCCTCTGCTGTTCGCCGGTTGTCCCCCGTGATCATCACCACCTGGAGGCCCATCGACTTCAGCTTCGTAACGACCTCGGCGGCGTTCTCCTTGATCTCATCAGCGACGGCGATCAGTCCGACGACGTTACCCTCGATCGATGCGAAGATCAGGGTCTTCCCCTCGCTGAAGTATGCCCCTGCGGCGCCCTCCGTCCCCAAGTCGATCTCGGCGCCTATCTCGTTCATGAGGCGCTGAGTGCCCACGATCACCTCCCGCCCATTGACCTTCCCCTGAACGCCGCGGCCGGCCAGGGCCTGGAAGTCCTCTGGCTCGACTAGCTCGATGCCCCTAACCTCCGCCTCCCTCACGATGGCATCCCCTATCGGATGCTCGGACCGCCTCTCAAGGGAGGCGACGATCCTCAGTAGGTCGTCGGGGTCATCGGCGTAGATGTCCTTAACGGCGATCTCCCCCTTGGTGAGGGTACCCGTCTTGTCGAAGGCGATGGCCTGGAGCTCGCGGGTCTTCTCAAGGTAGTCGCCTCCCTTGATCAGGATGCCGTTCTGCGCTCCTTGGGCAGCCCCGACCAGGATCGCCGTCGGTGTAGCTATCCCCATGGCGCAGGGGCATGCAACGATGACGACGGCGACGAAGGAGGTGATGGAGAGGCCGAAGTCGCCGGTGGCCCAGTACCAGCCGGTGAAGGCAAGTATGCCGACCGCAATGACTATGGGAACGAAGTAGGAGGCGACGGTGTCCGCCAGCCTCTGGACGGGGGCCTTGCTCAGTTGGGCCTCCTCTACCATGTGCACTATCTGCTGGAGGGTCGTGTTCATCCCGATCTTGGTGACCTCTACCTTCAATGCGCCCTCCATGTTCACCGTGCCGCCGATGACCTCGTCCCCCACCGTCTTGGAGACGGGAATGCTCTCGCCGGTGATCATGCTCTCGTCGACCGATGATCCGCCCTCGATGACAAGCCCGTCCAGGGGCATCTTCTCCCCGGGCTTGACGATGAGAACGTCGAAGGGCATCACCTGCTCGACTGGCACCTCCTCCTCGGAGCCGTCCTCCTTCAGGAGCCTGGCGACGGGGGGCTGCAGGTCCAGGAGCCTCCGCACAGCCTCAGAGGCCCTGCCTCGGGCGATCTCCTCCAGAAGCTTCCCCACGAGGATCAGGGCCAAGATGTTGGCTGACGCGTCGAAGTAGACTTCGTGGCTGGGGGCGAGGTTGGGGAATAGGACTACGAAGACACTGTAGAAGTAGGCTGTGGAGGAGCCTATCACGATCAACGTGTCCATGTTCGCTGTCCTGGCCTTCGCCGCACCCCACGCCCCACGATAGTACCTCCAGCCGGCTATGAACTGGACGGGTGTGGCGAGGAGGAAGGCCCAGATCGGCTTCGGAAACAGAGGTAGGGGCCCCGTGTAGAACATCAGGGCCATGAGTATCACCCCGAGGGAGAGGCTGAAGTAGACGAGCCGCTTCAGAGCCTGGCGCTCCTTCTCCGGCTGGACGAAGGTAAGCATGCAGGCCTCGCTACAGAAGTAGTATGTCCTGCCCTCTACCTCGGCGGTGAAAGCGGGGTTTCCCTCATCGACGAACATGCCACAGACTGGATCACGGGCCAAAAACAATCACTAAATCAAGCTGAATTACGGCAGCATTTAAGCGTTCCAGAGTCCGCTCTTTGAGACATATCACCTGGGAAACCAGTCTTTGGAGGCCTCGACGGCCCTCTCAACGAGGCTCCTGTCGTATTCCCCGAACGCCTCCTCGCCCAGCTCAATGTATGAAACCTTCTCAGGGTCGACACCGATCAGACCGCAGATCACGGCGTCGAGGGAGACGAGATCGGGGCCGAGGACGACGACGCCGAGGTCCCTCACGATATCGTAGCTGCCCCACGGCACCTTAACCTCGCCGTCCGGCCTGCTGATTGTGACGTTCTTGATCGCCTCGCAGATACCGAAGAGGCGGAACAGGGAGGCGTAGACCTTGGTCATGTCCACGATGCTGGGTGAGAGCCTTGAGTCGTTGGGTCCGTGCCACCATGATCGGAGGGGGTCGGGGATGAGGCCGAACATGTTCTTGACTGTGAGGCTCGGGAAGTACCCTCCGATGCCCTTCACCTTCCCGTAGCTGATCATCGGGGCGCCCCACAGATCATGTAGTCTCTCCGGGACGAAACCGTATATTTCCTCGGTGAAGGCCGGTCTGTATACGCTCTCAACATTCCTCTTGATGGCAACCGGGTCGGCGATCCTTCCCTGCCACACCTCCTCGGTGACGTTGACGTACTCGACGCCGTGTTCATCGAAGAGATCGGTGAAGCCATGCTCCTCTAGGAACCAGCGGTCCTGCCTCCTGATCTCGTCCCACCTTCCCTCCTCCTTGGCCCACCCCCAGTCGGGGTGCTTCATGATCCACATCCAGTCGACGTTCTCGCCGTCGACTTTGAAGCTCATGCTCCCGTCGTGCTTCTCCAGGGTGTACGCCTCGACGACCACGACCTTAGCGTCCAACGCCTCCAGAAGGATTCCCAAGCTCTCCGAGTTTGTGAAGTTGGCGGGATGGGGGCTGAACCAGTTAGGCTTGACGATGACGGTCTCGGCCCCCAGAATCCAGTCGGGGAGGAGCGACTTGAGATCGTCGGAGGTATTGACCCTCGATAAGGTGACGTCGCCGAACTCCATAGAGCACCAAGGCGAGGTATCACGAGGAGCCGTATAACTGCTTCCTCGGTTGGGAGACCCTCCTTTAGGAAACATAATATTCTGCTGTTTCATTGCTGTTTACTGCGATAGGACTTGACTGAAGAGAGAGGGGGGCTACTGAAAAGGGACGAGTTGCTCAGCGTCCTCTTCATGGCCCTCCTTTTCATCACAGTT
>DATLAV010000019.1:0-2533 GCA_035527235.1 Patescibacteria group bacterium
ACGCCTCCCTCCCCACCAATCCGCTCGCGAATTGGTCGGGGATGTTCTCCAGGCTGCCCCCGTAGGCTGCCTCGATCTCCTCGACCCTCGTCCTCACCTCGGCGAGGGGGATACTCCTCGTGATCCTGAGCTGCATGACGATCTATCATTGGCTTCTATACCAAAAAAGTCTTATTAACGCTGCTCCGGATTATCGACTCTGAAAATAATGCAGATACCCATCAAGAAGGTTAGGGATCTCGTCTGGGAGGTTCCTCTTGAGTACAACCGACAGATGAACGTCCCAGCGCGGATCTACGCCGACGAAGCCCTCCTCGATATGATGAAGAGGGACCAGACGCTACAGCAGTGCGTCAACATCACCCAGCTGCCCGGCATCCTGAAGTACGGCATCACCCTGCCCGACGGCCACCAGGGATATGGGTTCCCTATCGGCGGCGTCGCGGCCTTCGACGCTGACGAGGGCATAATCACCCCCGGGGGCGTGGGCTACGACATCAACTGCGGCGTCCGCCTGATGCGGACCGATCTCACCTACAGCGAGGTGAAGCCGAAGGCCGAGGAGCTCATCGACAGGATCTTCAAGCTCGTGCCCTGCGGCGTCGGCGTTGGGAGCAAGATAAGGCTCTCGAACACGGAGCTTGAGAACGCCGTCTCCGAGGGCGTCGACTGGGCCATCGGTAAGGGCTACGGCTGGGCCGGCGACTCCGAGCACATGGAGGAGGGGGGCTGCATGAAGGAGGCGAACCCCGACAAGGTCTCCAGCAGGGCGAAGAAGAGGGGCTCCAGCCAGTTTGGCACCCTGGGGGCGGGAAACCACTTCCTCGAGATCGCCAGGGTGAAGGAGGTGTTCGATGATGCGACGGCGAAGGCCTTCGGCATCACTGGGCCCGACCAGATCGTGGCTTGGATCCACACGGGGTCCAGGGGATTCGGTCATCAGATCGCTACCTACTATATCCGGATCATGGATAGGGCCGTGGGGAAGTACAATCTCAAGATTCCGGTGAGGGAGCTCGGATGCGCTCCGCTGAGCAGCAGGGAGGCCGAGGACTATTACGAGGCGATGAGCTGCGCGGTGAACTGGGCGTTCATCAACAGGCACATCATCATGCATCACGTGAGGACCGCCTTCGAGGAGACCTTCAAGAGGTCCGCCGACGACATGGGCATGAAGCTCGTATACGGCATGACCCACAACACCGCGAAGAAGGAGGAGCACGTCATCGACGGGAAGCGGAGGAAGACTGTCGTCCACAGGAAGGGCGCCTCCCGAGCGTTCGGACCCGGAAGGGACGACCTCCCCGCCGACTACAAGCAGACCGGGCAGCCGGTGCTCCTGGTTGGCACGATGGGGACAGCGAGTTACCTCCTCGTCGGCACAGACAAGGGGGAGGAGATCAGCTTCGCGAGCACCGCCCATGGCGCCGGGAGGGTGATGTCGAGGACCGGGGCCCGCAAACGGTTCCAGGCAAGGGACATCATCCAGCAGCTTGCGCGCAAGGGCATCGTCGTGAAGGCTGCGAGCGGGCGGGTCGTCGAGGAGGAGAGCCCCGAGAGCTACAAGGACGTCCACAGGGTCGCCGACGTCAGCCACTACCTGGGCATCGGGCGTAAGGTGATGATCTCGGTACCGGTCGCTGTCGCCAAGGGCTGAAGAGCCTATCATCTTATTTATATGCTGGTTTCTTACTCATTTTTTGGTATGTCTGCTCCCGACAGTGGCGCCACTCGCCTCAAGCCGTTCCTCTGGTTCACGCTCTACGAGCTGATGAGGCTCGGTGCCTTGGACGGGCCTATCAAGGTCTCCACGACGGAGCTCTCGGGCCGCCTGGGGTGCTCGCAGCAGTCGGCCTCGCGCCACCTCGTCCTCCTGGAGCGGGAGGGGCTCATCGCGAGGCGTATCGAACTAGGTGGAAGCCATATCAGGGTGACCGCGGAGGGTAGGAGAGCGCTCGAGGAGGTTGACTCGGCGCTGAGGCGGAGTCTCGAGGGGTTGGACGAGGAGGTCTACGAGTTTGAGGGCACGGTCT
The DNA here is from genome assembly GCA_035527235.1 of Patescibacteria group bacterium. GTDB lineage: Archaea > Thermoproteota > Bathyarchaeia > TCS64 > TCS64 > BS750m-G28. The sequence continues at coordinate 2,034 of DATLAV010000019.1, forward strand.
TTAGCGGTATGTACCAGGGCGGCTACTATATCACTCAGGCGAGTTATGGGGATCAGATACGGGAGAAGCTGGGGTTCGATCCCTTCCCGGGGACCCTTAACCTGAGGCTCGGTGAGGGGAGCCTGGAGTTGAGGCGTCGCCTCGACTTGGAGCCCAGCGTCCACTTGGAGGGATTCAAGGCGGAGGACAGGGCTTTCGGTGGTGCGCTTTGCTACCCCGTTATCGTCAATAGTGAGGTGGAGGGGGCGCTAATCGTGGCCGACAGGACCTCGTACGACCTGTCCGTCATGGAGATAATCTCCCCCGTCTACCTGAGAAAGAGGTTCGGGCTTGAGGATGGAGACAGGGTGAAGGTCACCTATTCAGGCTTAAAGGATTGAGTATAGGTATAGGCCGCACTAATCTAGTTGATCGCGTTGCTGGTTCCCTCGTCTATTACCGATACCTCTTCGCTTACATTGATCGAGTTGTACCTTGTGTAGCTGTTCAGCCAGACATAG
>DATLAV010000020.1:0-19225 GCA_035527235.1 Patescibacteria group bacterium
TGGTGGAGCGCCGAGGAACTTGGAATCCATGATCCTGTCAACTGTTAGCTCCATGCATGTCGCCTTAGCCAGAATGCAGCTAAGATTGATAAAAAATAGTAACCCCACAGAGTGCCTAGGGATCCTGCCTCTCCTTTCCCAGCTGACGTCTCGCGTCCTCCCCGGGCTTGATGAGCTCCTCCACCAATTCGTAAAGCCTACTGTAGATATGGCAGTTCTTGGAGTGGAAGATCAGCTTCCCCGTGGTGTAGTCTGTACCGGCGCGAGCGTTGATCTCGCTGACCAGTGCCTCGTTGAAAACCTGGATCCCCGCCACATTGGCCGGCAACCCGGCGAAGGCGTCCCAGGAACGGAAGTAGCAGGTGAGGTGGAGTTTATCCTCCAGAAGCTCCGTGTCCATCACCGTCAGACACGGGGGCTCGTGCCTCATGCCGTCGATCTCCGTGTAGATGTCGTGGGGTTGGCGGATGACCATGGTCAGTTGCCTGTCCCTGGGCTCGACGACGTACCTCTCAATGACCTGCTCCACCTGGTCGACGGGCTCCCTCAGCCTGCTGGCATACGTGTAGGTCTCCCCCTCCTCCTTCACTCCCGCCCACAGGTACTGTAGTGCGTAGGAGGTGATGTACTTCATGTCGCAGGGCGCCTTCTCGGCCACGATGGGCCTCGTCTCAGGGTTGGTGATCTCGATGCTCAGGTTCAGCTTCCTGGTCTCGGTAACCTCGGAGCCGTATCCGACCCAGAACTCGTCGCCCTCGAACCAGATCTCCTCAAGGGTCCTGAACCAGGCCCCGGGGATGTCAAACGCCTTGATGTAAGAGTATTTCACGTTCGTTCAAGACTCCAAAGGCAGCTCACACAATTATGAAGCTCAGCATATTACACACTTACGATCACGGGGGTGCCGTCACCGGATGAACCTGCTCAGGGTCTCCGAGAGCCTCCTCGCTTCCCTCAGCGCTATTCCCTCATGGAACCGACTGTACCAGGGTTGACCAGAGTTCAGTCCTTTGAGGGACTCGAAGATTCCGAGGCTTTTACGCAGGTGGCCCTCTATGTCCCCGTCCTCGTCGACCACCCCGTTGAACAGCCTCAGATGCCTCTCCGACCAGTCTCCGGGCTGATCCAGGCCAGCCACGTACTCGGGGAGCATACCCCCAAGGGTATCGACGTCCACGATGCTGCCCATGGCCCTAACCTCACCGATTTCCGAGAACAGGCTCTCATCAGGGCCATAGAGGGGCATATCGTAGTTATTGTGAGCCAGCTGAGTGATGTCACAGATGGCGAAGCTGAGGAGTTCAATGTCGTGTTCCTGGCACAGCCTACCGAGCCTGAGCAGGGCGGGGATCGCCAAGAAGCCGTACAAGATGACCCTCCCGGGTTCAAGGCCGGCTCCGAGGAGGTCCCTCAGGCTCGTCTCGGCGGACATCCCTGTGGCGTAAGTGTCTGGTATCAGAAGGGTCGAAATCTCATGGGTCTCCACTCCAGAGGGGTAGTCCCTGAAGGTTACCTCGATCCTCCTGGAGTCGTCCGAGTGAGCCCTGTAGCCATCCTCCCTGTACTCAGTCCTGACTGTGAACACTGGAACCCCTGGAAAAGTGGGCGCAAGCCAGTAGCCCGGCGCTCCCCGCAGGATGTGGAGAATCCCCAGCCCTTCCAGGTTCACGCAGAGGCCCCTGAGAGCCGTTCTCAACTCGATGGCGCACTCCATGCTGAGCCACTCTAACTCCGCCCCGACGATGTGGGGGTGACAAGCTATTCTCCTTCCTGCCCCAGAGTCGATTATATGGGGCATCCCGATATAGCTGCCCCCTAGGAAGAGGCTGGAACCTGTGTTCACGCTGTATACTCTGGTATCGGGTTGCAGCCTGGGTAGCATGAGAGCCTCGGTTGAGTGGACGTCTATCGGGAACCCATCAAATATGACCTCCAAGAGCTCCTCAAGAGCCAAACTTGCCACGGATTATACTTAATCTCACTTATTTAACGGGTTGCTCACGTGAGGAGAATAGGGTGAGCGTGAAAAAGGACCCGAGCAAGGTCCATTCCATCTCTCAGGGTATGATCTCACAGCTGTTATTCAGCTTGGGGTAGTCGAAGGCGTCCGGGGGTAACACGCCGGCATCCATGAGCGAGCGCGCCGTCGGCACCAACGCCTCAAGCTCGGAGATCATATGCCTTGTCGAGTCGCAGACCCGGTCGAACCACTCCCTCCCCCACGACATGGTCTGGTTGGCGTAAAGGCACCTCCCCCCGCAGACGCCAAGAATGTCGCAGTCCGTGCAGGGCTGACCCACGGGGTGGCTGCCCCTGATGCCTTCCGGGGTCGACGTCCTGATGTCTCCCACATGGGAGTACTCCAGGTCGGGCGCGATGGGACAGGCCTCGATCCTGCCCGTCGTCATGATGGCGAAGGAGTCTATCCCAGCGCCACATCGTACGTGGGGGGTAGACTCCCCCGTGATCAGAGTTCTCATCACGGGGATAAACGGCACGATCCCCTGTACCTCACCTCCCACCATCGCCTCCCCGAAGTCGGCCACGAGCCTCGTCATCCCGTCGTCGTAGCGTTTGAGCCAGCCCTCTAGGTCGTTCCTAGCTTCGAATTCGGACCAAAAGACGTCGAGCTGCCAGTGAACGTGATCGAATCTGGGATCCTCCAACTTCAGGAGATTGGTGACGTCCCTATAGATGTCGCTTCCCTGGGAGACGGTCATCCTGGCTATAACGTCGCCATCATAGCCCCGCGCCTCGACATCCCTCAGGTTCCTGATCACGGTGTCGTAAGTGCCCTCCCCCCTGCCCGAGTCCGTTACGTCCCTCCCACCATCGATGGAGACCAGTATCGTGTGCAGCTTCCTGAGGTACCTGTGTGGGATCTCCGTGAGGTGCGTCCCGTTGGTCTGGAGAGTGAACGCTCTGGCGGGCACCGCGTCCATGACCTTCTCCATGATGTCGAGGGCGAGCAGGGGCTCCCCCCCGTAGAGGCCGATCACCGCCTCGGGGTCCTTCGAGATGAACCTGACGAGGTCGTCCAGATCGTAGGTCACGTCCGGGGGGAGGAACTTGAGTCTCTCCCAGCCCCCGCAATAGGTGCACCTGAGATTGCATCTCTCTGTGAGGGCGAGGTGATACTGCATGGTGACCTCCTCGAAGGTCGCGCCTCCGGGAATAAAAACCTGATTGCCCAGCGGCTTCGAGCTACATACCCTCATATAACAATTCACTCCCCATAACCCACTGATTGAGATGAGCGACGAGAAGAACAGGGAGGTAGAGTTACTCTTCGAGATCGTCAAGCATCATTACGGGGACAAGATCGAGCCCGATGAGCTAGAGGAGGTGCGTAAGGGCGTCGAGAGGGTCATCGAGAACGCCGAGAAGCTGAGGGCTATCAAGTTGCAGAACGGGAACGAACCGTTCTCCATCTTCAGGCCCTACAGGAAGGAGAGGTAGGGCGTGAACGTATTCAAACCCATAAGGGATCTGAGTGAGCTGATACGCTCGGGCAGGCTCTCCCCGGTGGAGCTCACGGAGACCTTCCTGGAACGCCTCGAGACCCAGGCCCCCAAGTACAACGCCGTCGTCACCGTCACCCGGGAGAAGGCGATGAGGCAGGCAAGTGAGGCGGAGAAGGAGATCGAGTCAGGCAGCTACCGTGGGGCTCTCCACGGGATACCATACGGCGCGAAGGACCTCATCGCCACCTCAGGTGGGATCCCCACTTCTTGGGGAGCAGCGCCCTTCAAGGATCGAGTATTCGACCACGACGCTACGATCATCAAGAAGCTCAAGGAGGCGGGCGCCGTCCTCGCCGCGAAGACCGCCATGATAGAGCTCGCAGGAGGCATGGGCTATAGGCAGCCGAACGCCTCGTTGACGGGGCCGCCCCGGAACCCGTGGAACCCGGAGAGATGGACGGGGGGTTCCTCAAGCGGCTCAGGGGCCTGCGTCGGAGGGGGCTTTTTGCCCTTCGCCATAGGCTCGGAGACTTGGGGATCGATACTCAGCCCTGCCAACAACTGCGGCGTGGCAGGCCTCAGGCCAACCTACGGGAGGGTGAGCCGCTTCGGCGCCATGGCCCTCAGCTGGACCCTGGACAAGCTCGGCCCCCTCTGCCTGACCGCCGACGATTGCGGCCTCGTCTTGGATGCGATCGCTGGACCGGATCCCAACGATCAGACGGCCACGGATCGCCCCTATAGGTACGAGGAGGCGGATCTCGGGCGACCCTACAGGCTCGCCATGCAGAAGGGTGTCGTCGAGAGCCTGGAGGGGGACATAAGAGAGAACTTCGAGGGTGCCCTCAAGGTCCTCGAGAAGGTGGCCAACATCGAGGAGGTGGAGTTCCCTGATCTGCCCTACAGCGCCATAACGAGCATCATCCTGGCGGCGGAGGCGGCGAGCGCCTTCGACGAGTTCGCGGAGTCGGGGAGGGCTCGGGAGCTCACAGCGCCTGAGGACCGCTACGGTCCCTACTCCCGGTCCATCGTGCTGGCGAAGGACTACATTAAGGCCCTGCGCCTGAGGGCTGTGATGGCGAGGGAGGCGGACGATGTGATGTCGAGCTACGACGCCGTCGTCGCCCCGACTAGCCGCCGCGTGGCGTCCCCCATCGACCAGAGGTTCGGAAGGTCGACCCCCGGCAGCTTCAAGGACGTTATGGGCTCTCTTGGCAACGGCGCCGGCCTCCCGTCGATATCCGTTCCTAACGGGTTCAGCGAGGGGCTCCCAACGGGCATCCAGTTCATGGGGCGGGCGTATGACGAGAACGTCATCATGTCGGTGGCGAGAAGCTTCCAGTCGATGACGGACTGGCACAGGCGCCATCCGCCGAACCTGACGCCCTGATGATGGACCCCAACTCCCTATCAGCACTACCTAATTTTATCAAGTTAGATTCATACTATTCAGCTCTTCATAATGGATAATAAACGGGACCCAAGCATCATTCTAAGATGAAGGCAGGCATCCTGAAAATTGGGGCGCTGTTGACGGTTTTCGGTGCTGTCGGAATCAGCTTGGCATTCTATGCGACAGGTCTGCTGGAGGGGCAAGGGCCCACCGAACTCGTCCTTGAATTAGATTATTACGGTCACTGGAGCCTCAACATCACGGAGAACGGTGATCTGAGGTCCTTTACGGGATTCGGGAGATGCATTAAGGGGCTAGTGTCAAAGAATCCAGGAAAGTGGGCCATCACGATAGCAGCTCAGAAAAACGACGAGTCGTCAGGGACGCTGAGCCTGAAGCTGAAGAATAAGGATGGGACAGTGGTCGCTAAGGACTATGCCTTGGGGCCCTACGGCAAGGCCGAGGTAGTCTACTGGGAGTAGCTCTCTTCTCAGTCACTGCGTCCTCTCTAGACTCTCTTTCCTGAGGAGGTCCCGGATCTCCCTAAGGGTCAGTAGTATCTCGTCTTCAAGCCCCTCTATCCTGGGTACAGGTTCGTCCTTGGGGTAGATCATCTCAGTGCCGGTGACATAGGGCTCCCTGAACCTGCGCAGCTCGGTGAGTATAAAGTCCCTGACCTCCTCGAAGAACACGATCCCCTCTAACTTCTCCTCGGGGCCTGTCTGGTTCGAACCCGAGTAGCCCGCGGTCTCGATGTTCACGTTACCGACGCCGAACAGCCTGTCGAAGACGCCAGCTCCGCTGTAGATGTTGGTGATGGTCCTGAAGGGGACGTGCTTCCTCGTGATGGTGAAGATGCCCTTTTTGACATAGATCTCAGGCATCGTCTCCCCCGTCTCCGCCTTCACCGAGTACTCGATACTGTTGATGTAGATGGGCCATACTATCAGGGCCGGGATGAGCCACAGCACGTTGAGCCCCAGGGTCCAGTTGCTGTACAGCATCCACCAGTCCCCCACGACGATGGCGCCGCTCACGTACTCCTCAGGCTCGACGTAGCCGAGGAAGTAGGCCATGAGGACGAAGCTCGCCATCACGCAGACCCAGATCGTGGCGGCGATAGCCACTGTCTTCACCAACTGCTTGTTACGGAAGGCCTTCGACGGCCTGAATATCTTCCCGCTCGTGACCTTGACGACGGGTGGTTTGATCACCTTTCCCTCAATCTTTCCTCCCATTTCTAATCATCTCCTTCTCTTCTCTTGTATCGGGGAACCTCCTTGGCCGTCAGCTTGTTAAAGATCGCCGTTGACTGCTGGGTCATGGGTAGGGCCTCCTCGTCGGGCCTTAGCTCGATGTTGTACTCGTCGATGATGGCGTCTAGCGCCTCCCTGCACTCGGTCTCCTTGGGACAGTCCGGGCACAGCTTCCCTGCGTAGGAGTCGTGCCTGTACCAGACGATCACCCCAAGCCTCTCCGTGTAGACGATGTAGACCTGAGTGTTCGCCTGGTAGTCGAAGCCGATGAGTATCCCCTTGTAGTCTAGGAGGCTCTCCACGTCGAGGCGGTGGCTCTCGGCGTGGTCGATGAGCGTCTGGGATATCTTCTTCCTAGCCCTGTTGAGCACCCGTGAGACGTACGGCGGGTTCCAGCTTTCCCCCTCGTTTTCCTCTGCAATCGTGCTGGTGGACTTCCCCTTCTGAAACTCCTTCCAGACGACGGATTCGTGGTTCGATAGCAGCCCCATCTTCGGTTCCTCCTACCTCTCGCCCCCGCTCAGCGGCGACTCGAGGTATCTTGTATAAGAATCTGGTAAACATTTACATATAAACGTTTCTATGTTGGTAAAAATTAGGGTAAAAATAAAGTCAGCACTCGACCCCAAGGCTATCCGCGATGAACGACACCTCGTGAGGAAAAACATCACACCTACCCGATTTCTAGGAACAGAGTTTTATCATATTCATGCCGTATTACTCAGTCATGGTTAAGCATGTTCTCCCCGACTACCTGGGCGTCGTAGCCCTAGGTGTTAAAGCCGGGGTAATTCTTCCTGGAGACGATATTGTCGAGATCGTCTGCGATAGAATTGAGGTCTGCTACTCTGACGGGTTTCTCGATGACCGGGACATCGTCTGCGTGACGGAGTCTGTGGTCGCTCGATCCCAGGAGAACTATGTCACGGAGGACGAGATATCCAAGGAGATTCAGAACAGGCTCGGTGTGTCCGCGGGCGGCCATCTCGGGGTACTCTTCCCCATAGTGAGCAGGAACAGGTTCGCCGCCATACTCAGGGGTATCGTAAAGGCGGTTCCGGAGGGGAAGGTGACAGTCCAACTCTCGTACCCATACGACGAGGTCGGCAACCTGACCTTAAGCGAGGACTACCTCCGTGAATGCGGATGGGGTCACGACAAGAAGATCGACGCGGATGACCTGGATGAGGAGTGCTCGCGACACCCCCTCACAGGGGTTAATTACGTACGCCTTTACCAGGACATTATAAATGAGGTGGGAGCAGAGCCCCACGTTTTCCTTTCCAACGATCCCCTGTCAATTCTCGACTCTGAGCCCGACGGCATCGTAATCTCCGAGATCCACGTAAGGGAGAGGACGCGCACTCTGGTGGAGAAAAAGTTTGGGAACTTGATCACCCTGCAGGACATCTTTAACGATGACAGTGAACCCGCCTGGTCCGAGTGGGGCCTCCTCGGGAGCAACCTCTCATCGGGAGGCAAGATCAAACTCGCCCCAAGGGACGGCGATAAGGTGGCGGAGAGAATCAAGGATGAGGTTTTGAGGCGAACCGGGAAGAGCGTGGAGGTCGTCATCTACGGCGACGGCGCCTACAAGGACCCCACCAGCGGTATTTTCGAACTGGCTGACCCCGAGACCTTCTTCGGTCTGACCCGAGGCCTGATGGAGCGACGCAGGACCGGAGTGAAGTACAAGTGGCTCACGGACGAGCTGCTGAGGGAGGGCATGAGCCGGAAGGAGATCGAGGAGCGCATAGAGACTCTGAAAGGGCAGGAACATGAGATCGACAGCCCCTTCATGGAGGGAACGACGCCGAGGAGGCTGGCGGACGTCGTATCGAGCTTGGCGGATCTCGTGAGCGGTTCAGCGGACGCAGGGACCCCCATCATACTCGTGAAGAGGATGCTGAGCTAACTCCTAGGACCTCCATTTAGTCAAACCTTATGTATTTTACGCCTTTACCGTCAAGCAGACAGCCCTTTATCCGAAATGAGATCTATCTTCGTGTCCTCGCCAAGATGAGCGATACCAATACTATTCCAATGCCCAGAATGAGGGCGTTCACGTAGGGTTGATACGGGTCGTTCCTCTCTAGCGCGTCTATTCTATTCTGAAGTTCCTCTATTTGCGTCTTCAGGATGGAGATCTCCGCCTCAAGCTGCGCTCCTTCATCGTTTAACGCCGCATTTTCAGAGAATATCGCATCCCTCTCCTCTTCCATTCTCTCAACTTCGTCACCAAGGGACTCTAAATCTGAAACGGCTTCGACCAGTTGCCCCTCAAGGGTGAAGATGTGTGATGAAAACCCATTTGCTACATCCGTCAGCTGTGTGTTCAACTCTTCGAATAGCTCCGCCTTTTCCTTATAGCCTAAGGTCCTTTCGAGCATCATGGCTCCGAACTCGGGCATATCCTTCGTTATCCAAGCCTCGTCGAATGTCATTCCGGCGTTGTCTTTAGCCTGCATGTGGAGGGTGCCGTTCGTGTAGATGTCGATGAGTGTGAAGTGGTCGATGGAACTCCGGTGTGCCACCCACCAGTAGTCCTCAGAGGTGGTCAGGGGTGCGCCCCACGCCCCGCTCACCACGTACATCGTCCCCTCGGAGTAGGACTCTTGGTGCGTTGTCTGTGAAGCCGTCCAGTTGATCGACAACGTCCTGACGTAGTTATGGCTGTGGCCGTTGATCACCATGTCCACGCTATACCTGTCGAACAAGGGGACGAACTCGTTGAAGGCCGTTAGCCACGCCTCGTGGTGATTCTCAAAGACGTTCCTGTGGAAAGTGACGATCTTCCACGGGTACCCTGAGTGTTCGTCGAGGTCCTGCTCCAGCCATTCCCTTTGGACCTTTATGCCGCGGGCGGAGTCCTCGCTGTTAAGGACTATGATGTGCAGGTCAGGGCCATAGTCGATGGAGTACCACTGTTCGTTGCCCGGGAGGGAGAACTGCTCATAATAGCCTGTGGCGTTCCTCTCGTGGTTGCCCAGCGAAGGGACGATGGGGATCGTCTCGCCATCCGCCCCGATCCAGAAGGCGTCGAGGTGGCCGAGAAAGCTCTCCCATTGATCCTGCTTTCCCCCGTCCTCAATGAGGTCCCCGTTCATCAGGACCAAGCTCGGGCTGAACTCGCTCATGGCTAACGAGACGGCATCTCGGTTGTCATGGTTGGTCCTGCTGTCTCCCCCTGCGGCTATCCTGATGTGAGTGCGCTCCGTAGGCGCTGTGGTGAACGCACGCTCTTGACTCCAACCTCCTTCGCCGCCACAGACGAAATAGTATGTTGTCCCTGATAGGAGCCCCCTTAATTCTACTTCATGGATGTATGTTGAGGTTCCCGAGAGGTTGTGGTTTACGCCCGTTTTTCTGTATCCGTACGCCTCAGGGATTCCTCGGGTTATTGTGTCGTATTTCACCTCATCTCCGGAGTCCTGCCCTGCTGACTCCCATGTGACGGTTATCTTACGAGATGTATCGTCTGACTGCCAAGTGAGATGGATGTTCCTCGGCTGGTCTGACTTCGACGCCTTTACAATGAGTGTAAGGCTGAGAAATGAGATCACGATGATCGCTACGAATATTCTTCTCCTCATCTCTTTTCCTCCAGATTCTCGATTCTCAGACTCATCCATGTTCCCAAAATAAAAATGGGGCGATCTGATCATGGGGGGCCGCCCCCTCGACGATGATTTTAATCTAGATGAGTGTCAGGAGGGCCTTGTCCCCCTTCCCAGCCTTCAGCCGCTCCATGGCGTTACCCTGGTTGACGGCGAACTCGAGGTAACCTCCCCCCGCTACGAGAAGGAGCAGTTCGCCTTCAGGGACCGCTGAGAACCTGCGTACATACAGCAGTTCATAGGTCTCCCTGTTCATCTCCACCTTGAAGTGGCTGCCCTCCACCGCTCCCATAATCTCGAGCAGCTCATAGGTGACATTCGTCACCATGTTGCCGAAACCGTCGACGTGGATGACGGTTGCCTCGGCGCTCCTTCCCTCGACCTTGGCCTCGTACGCGGGGATCCTGATGTAGCCTTCGATCTCCGGCCCCAGCTCCTCCGGGGAGACGCCTTTAGCGATCAGGGCCCCCGTCGGCCCGAACACGTCACGACCGTCGAAGACATCTGAGACCTTCTTCGGAAGAAGCTCCATGTTGGCGATCTCGAAGACCTTCTCGACGCCGAGCCTTTCGGCCGCAGGAGCGAGGAGGCCATTGTCGGGGCCGACGAGGAACGCGCCCTTCGCCTGAATTATGATCCCCCTCCTCTCACTCCCCACTCCAGGGTCAACAACGCCAACGTGAACCGTCCCCTTGGGGAAGTACGGGACGGTCCGGGCCATGTGGAATGCCCCCTCGTCGATGCTGTAGTTGCCCACGTCGTGGCTGACGTCCACCAGTATGACGTCCGGGAGGATCCTGAGGATCGCCCCCTTCACCTCAGCGACGTAGGAGTCCTTGATACCGTAGTCCGTGAGAAGCGTGATAATGGCCAAAACGAATGCACCGATTAAGACACGCGGTAAACCGTTAAAAGAGTTGACCCTGAAGGGAGGCTCTGCTTAGATAGGGTAGAACCATGGAGTTACCCTCCTTCCATCGATTTTAATAGACTATGATGTGAGTATTGGATGAATTATTATGAAGCTAGTTGTATTCGGTCCGAAGAGGCTCGGTGCCTTACTGGAAGATGGCTCCATCGTCGACCTCAATTTGGCTTACGAGACCCTCCTCGTCGAGGAAGGCGTCTCTGGAGCCAAGGCCAAGGCGTCGGCCAAGGTCCCCAGCTGCCTCTTGGCCTTCATCGAGGAAGGGGAGAAAGGGCTCAAGGGCGCTGCCAAAGCGATAGAGTACGTGAAAAAAGGAGCTACCAAGACAGCTTGTGGCCAAAAACTACTGTATAAGGGGGACGAGGTAAAGATCCACGCGCCCCTCCCGAGCTTGGCGACCCGACTGGCGATGGCGGGGGCCAACTACTTCGACCACTCCGCCGCGATGACAACGATGATGTCGGGAAAAACGATCACAAAAGAGGAGCTGAAGAAGCAGCACGAGGAGGAGGGAGTCGCCGTCTGGGGCTTCTGGAAGCACGCGAGGAACGTTATCGGCCCCGGGAAGCGCGTCATCTATCCCGATTCGACGGACCGCTTGGACTACGAGGTCGAGGTCGGTGCCGTCATAGGCAGGAAGGGGAAGGATATCCCCGAGAAGGAAGCGTTGGAACACGTCTACGGGTACACCGTCGTCTTGGACATGAGCAAGAGGAGCCAGATCCCCCCACCACCGCCCACCACAAGACGGGGTATGAGCGGTGGGTTGTTCCTGGCGAAGAATTTCGATACATCGGTGCCCATGGGACCATGCCTAGTGACCGCCGACGAGGTGGGCGACCCCCACAAGCTGAAGATCGGCCTCAACGTGAACGGCGAGGTCAGGCAGGACGGCTCGCAGGAGGACATGATACGGGGCTACCCCTTCTGGATAAACCACGTGAGCAACGACATGACCCTCTACCCAGGGGACATCATCTGCGGTGGCACCTGCGCGGGCACGGCCGCCGACACGTCCCCGAGGGGACCTGACCGCAAGGCGCTTCCTGAGCGCTTCCTGAAGCCCGGTGATGCCATCGAGGCGTGGGCTGAGAATATCGGTAAGTTACGCGTCACCGTGGTCGCCAAGGAATAGTGTCACAGACTCTACCAGGTGATCACAGATCACCCTCCCTTTTTAATGACCCACATTATGTGAGCTGTTAAATAAACGAAGGAAAACTTCTAGCGATGCAATTTGGGTAGGAACAAGAAGTATGATGGTTACACCGCGTACCAGTACCTTGAGCCCGGGAGGGACTACAAGAAGTTCAATTTGAGGGAGGCCATCGTCGAAGAGTGGTGGGAGCCGGTCCCCCTCTCCAAGTCTGAAGAGGAGCGGTTCGAGGAGATCATGGAGAAGAGCATCGTCATCGACCTTCACGCTCACGCCGATATCAGTCCCGCCGACATGAGCCAGGGTAGGGACCTTGATAGGGAGGGCAGGAACTTTATCGCCTACAAGGCCCTCAGCGTGTCCGGCCTCGACGGTGTCTTCGACAACATGATGGACGGCTCTTGCTTCGTCAACACGAAGCACGGCTGGGACTGGAACGGCACTATCCACGACCTGGGGATGAGGCTCTGCGACATAGGCCACCAGGACCTCCTAGTCCACTGCAAGAGGGCCGAGGACATCGTCAGGGCCCACGAGGAGGGAAAGGTCGCCTGGGTTGCTGTCATAGAGTCCGCCTCCTGCATAGAGAACGAGGTTGACCGCCTCGACGTCCTCTACGGGCTCGGCATCAGGAGCGTGGGCGTCAACTATAGTGAGTCCAACATGCTGGGCTCAGGGCTCAAGGAACCCATGGACGGCGGCCTCACCGACTTCGGATACGACTGCGTCATCAGAATGAACAAGATAGGCCTCCTCATCGACGTAAGCCACACCAGCGACCAGACCGCCCTCGACACCATCATGCTCAGCAAGAAGCCTATCATCGTAAGCCACAGCGGCGTCAGGGCCCTCACGCCCACCACCCGGATGTTCCCCGACGAGGTCATCCAGGCTCTGGGGGAGAGAGGAGGGATCATGGCCATCGAGGCCGCGCCCAACCTCACCGTGACCGAGAAGAACCCACTCCACGGCATCGACTCATACATGGAGCACATCGAGTACTGCATCGACCTCGTCGGCGTGGACCACGTGGGCTGCGGCCCCGACACAAACTACGGCGACCACGTCGGGCTATACCTTCACAACTTGGAGAGCCACTCCAAGGAGGGCCTCGGTCACTATTCGCGCCCCACCAACGAGAATGAGAACAAGTACCTGGGCATCGACATGAACATGGAGCAGCTGAAGAAGCTGAAGTACGTCCGGGGCATGGAGAACCCCTCGGAGTGCATACAGAACGTCGCCCGATGGATGATCAAGCACGGCTACTCGGACGCGGAGATCTCCAAGATCATCGGCGGAAACGGCCTAAGACTGCTGAGACAGGTCTGGTAGCCCCAAGACGCTACGGAAGGAATAGCCTCTTTTACCTCCTCCAACTTTTTCCTATCGACATGGGCAAGGTCAGTCAATACGCCGCGGTCGACATCGGAGCAACCAACGTGAGGGTCTCCTACGGCGACGTAGATGGCCTGAAGGAGAAACTCTCCGAAAGGACCGATCATGACAACGGCCCCGGGGGAGTGGCCCGCCAGATCATCCGGATGCTCCGCTCCCTCGACGTCAACGTGAAGGCCATCGGCGTGGGCTCTATCGGCCCCATCGACGTCAAGACGGGCACCATCATCAACACACCCAACCTACCCTTCAAGAGGATGCCCGTCGTCGCCCCCCTCAACAAGGCGTTCACCGTCCCAGTGGGGATGCTCAACGACTGCTCCGCTGCCGTCCTCGGAGAGCAGGCCTACGGAGCTGGAAGGGGGCTCAAGAACCTCGTCTACGTGACCCTGAGCACGGGCCTTGGAGGGGGAGCCATCGTCGACGGCCACCTCCTGGTGGGCAAGGACGGGAACGCCGTCGAGATCGGGCACCTCACTATCGACTCAAATTCACCGCTCACATGTGGCTGCGGATGCAGAGGCCACTGGGAGGCCTACAGCTCCGGCGTCGGCATCCCCCGGTTCGCCGCCTCGCTACTTGAAGGGAGGTCACTGGACGGTGTCATCGGGCAGATGACGTCAGGGAACCCGGGGAACCTCACCGCGGAGGTCATCTACGGGGCTGCCCGAGCCGGTGACCCCGCCGCCCTCGATTTCGTGAACGCGATAGGGGAGGTCAACGCCGTCGGCTTCGCGGACCTCGTCAACGTCTTCGATCCGGAGTTGATGACCGTCGGCGGATCGATTGCCTTGAAGAACCCTGACCTAGTCGTCGATCCGATCCTTGAGAGTATCGACGGGCATCTCATCAACAGGCGACCCGAGATCGTGATCACGCCCCTCGGGGACGACGTCGTTCTGTACGGCGCCCTAGCTCTGGCTATGAAGCAGATCCCTAGTCGCTGATCGATATCTCGATGTCCTGGTCGGGCTCCATCAACTTGAGGACCTCCCCGTCCTTGAGAAAGAGCCAGAGGTTCAGCTCGGGGACCCTCACCCTCTCGCACTCGTAGTCGACGCCATTGATGGTGATCGTCTCGAGAGCGGGATCGCAGATCAGCTCGTAAGGTTTGGCGGTCAGTAGCTCAGGTAGGTAGAGGTCAGTCTTAACGCGTTTGCCCCTGGGCACGTGGAAGGTCCTGAAGAGGAGCTCCCAGTGGTTCACCATGTAGCTGTCTGTGAGCACCGTGCCCTCGTTGACGTCGATATTGTTGGTGGCGGTCTTGGTCCCTGAGGTTAGCGTGCCATTAACCTTCCCTCCCTTGAATACGCAGAGGATCTGCTGAAGCTCGTCACCCTGGGTGATGTTAACGCAGTAATCTAATGGCTCGAGCTCTTCTGTGAAGACGTAGAGAGACTCGATCTCCAGTGTCCTACCTGAGCTCTCGAGAATGGTCCTGGACCTGGAGACGTATGCATCCCGTCCTTTCCACTCTGCCTCTCCCTCCAACCAAACGACGTAGCTTCCGATCCTCTTGCCATCCTTGATGTAATCGTACTCCCTCTCCTCAGTTGGCAGATCTGTCAGGGTGGTGGGCTCATAATCGACGAAGGGTACCATGCCGCCAGCCCAGAACTCAAAGGCGACGACAGCGCCGAGGATGACTACGATTAGTATAGCCACAGTACGATTCCGCATGGGTATCAACTATTGTGTGATCTGTAACGTTTAAACCTCATCCTCCCCTAGGTCGTCGTTATTTTCTTGTATTGTCACATCATTTCGAGATGGTTATCATCGTCCCATTCTAATGAGATGATTTGTGTTGTCCCATAATTACGTGATGGCTTAGATGCGATAAGTTCGCCTAATTCTTCGAGTCCAGCTTCAGGGAGACCCCGAGGGCGAGGTCCCAGAGGGCCATCATCGGGCCCAAGAATGAGCTGTCGCCGCTGTAGGTCACCCATGGCTGTATGCCTGAGAAGCTCGTTATGGCGAGGAAACCGTAAAGCCCGGAGAGGCTCCACCTCAAGGGCCTGTACCTCCTCGACAGGATCAGTAGGATGGGCATGACCAAGTAGAACAGCGCTTGGACGTAGGTCGGTATGAAGTCTATGCGGATTGCTGGATAGCCGTTGATCGAGAAGAGCGTCGCCGTCAGGTAGCTGAAGCAGGTGGTGTAGATGAGGGCCTCGTTCCATGAGATGCGCCTCTCAATGATGATGTTGGAGAAGTAGCTCCTCATACCGCTGAGGGAGGGCCGAGAGCCATGGGATTCCCGGAGCTCTTCCCCTCCGATGCAAAAGGTCTTCTCTAGCTTGCCAATATTCTCGATTCGGACGCTCTGAGAAGGTGTTGATCGATCATCAGTGAGCTGTCTGTTGACCCCAAGCTCTCGGATCGAGATGGATCCGTTCTCTTCCTTACTTAGTATCACCTTTGGAACCCTGAAATCTAATGAATGTTAAAATGGAGCCTCCATGAACGTCCGGTCCTCGATGAGAATCAGCTCTGGTCGAAAACTATCCATGATGTTCCATGTCTCGAATCCGGATAAAGCCGTCTCCTTAACAAAGTTGTTGGATTCCAGATGCTCCTTGATGGCTCCGTGGCTGGTTGAGTCCCTGTCAATGTAGATGAGGTGGGTGCTCTCCTCTAGGTTGATTGGTTCAAGAGTCTCCATGGGGTTATCCTAGGGGGGCGCGGACGGTCGGACCTCCATTTTACACACAGTTTAAACTATGGATTCCTGATAGTTCAGTATAAAGTTGCAGAATCGTTAATCCAATTAAGGAAAATGAAGTCCTATGAGGGGGATTCCCACCCTGATACTGCTGAAGATCTACGATCCATGTCCGCAAAACAGGGAAACGTTTATCTTGAATGTGCAGCGCCTCAGTTAGAAGTGGTGTCAATGGGGGATCGTATTCACCAGAGGCGGTTGCGTTCATCATTGACCTTCTACGCATAAACCTAGTCGCTACGCTATACCCCTTATCAGACGCAGTGCGTTACAAGGTGGAGCCGTATGATGCGGGCTCCGACGATTTCTCCGAGACTGTTTTATACACCCCTCTTCTGATCCCATTTATGACGCCTAGGACGGAGATTTGAAGATGTTTCAACCTGCAAGAGGCACGAGGGACTTTCTCCCCGACGAGATGCTGAAACGGAACTGGGTCCTGGACAACATCAGGCGGGTCTTCGAGGACTACGGCTACGAGCCCCTGGGGACCCCCGCCTTCGAGAGCTGGGACATGCTCAAGATCAAGAGCGGGGAGGACGCTGTCAACCAGATCTACTACTTCAAGGACAAATCAGACAGGGAGCTGGGGCTGCGATTCGAGTGGACCGCCTCCCTGGTCCGGGTCGTCTCCACTCATCGGGAGCTCCCCAAGCCCTTCAAGAGGTACGCCATTGGCCCTGTCTGGAGGTACGAGCGTCCCTCGGAGAAGCGATTCAGGGAGTTCTGGCAGGCTGACGTGGACATCGTGGGCGTCGAGGACACCATTGCGGACACCGAGGTCCTGGCGGTGGCCGTCGACTGCCTGATGAGGATAGGCTTCGAGGGCTTCATGATAAGGCTCAACGACAGGCGCCTCCTCGAGGCGTTGGTAGCGGTAGCGGGCATCGATGCCAGGGAGCCAATGGACGTGTTCAGGGCCATCGACAAGATCGACAAAATCGGCGAGGAGGGCGTCTTGGAGGAGTTGGGTAAGCTCGGTACCTCCGAGGAGGACTCAAGGACGCTTCTCGGTCTGGTCTCCAGAAAGGGCGAGCCCCAGGAGATCATCCAGAGCGTGAAGAAAGAACTCAGTGACTTTCTCTCCGAGGGTGAACCAGAGATCCTGCTCAATGGGGTCGCCGCATGCGACGACCTCTTGAGTATCGTCAACTACACCAAGGACTTCGGGATCGAGTCAAACGTCATCGCGGACCTAGGCCTAGCCAGAGGCCTCGACTACTACACCGGGGCCGTCTTCGAGATCTACGCCTTGGGATACGAGGACTATGGGAGCATCGCCGGGGGCGGCAGATACGACAAGGTCGTCGAGCTCTTCGGCGGGGAACCGACCCCGATGACCGGTGTGTCCCTGGGGATTGAGCGGATCGTGCTGCTCCTCGACAAGAAGGGTAGCTTCGAGGGCCTCAACCTGGGGACTGATGTCTTCGTGGTCTCGGTATCAGATAATGTGAGGTCGGAGGTGGTCAAGGTGGTGCAGTCCCTGAGGCGCGCCGGCATCCCGTCTGAGTTCGATCATCTGAGCAGGGGCATGAGGCGGCAGCTTGAGATCGCTGACAGAAAGGGCGTACGCAAGGTGGTGATCGTCGGAAAACGCGAGTTGGCAGGTGGCTACGTTACAGTCAGGGACATGGCCACAGCCGAGCAGAGGAAGGTGCCCATCGACCGCCTCGTCGATGAGATCTAGCCGAGGCCCTCCTCTAGCACGTCCGCGTTGGATAGGCTGTAATAGACGATCTCCCCCCGCCTGTCGACGACCGCGAGCTTCAGCTGCCAGTTCTCCTCATTTGAGGCGCCGAGTATCTCGGTTAGGTGTTTTACCGGCTCGGGTGAGCCCTCCCCTACAACGTGGACGAGGTGCCTTGGCTCCTTCTTCCTTGAGGCCCCGCGCTCGTAGACGAGGAAGTCCACCCCGTAGCCGGGGCCCCGCTTCGCGACAAAGCCCCTGGTCCTTAGGTCCCTGTAGACCATGTAACGGGTCCAGAGGTCGGGGTCGTCCTTCGAGTACCTTGAGAGTATCTCCTGGAAGACGAGCCTCTCGTGATCCTCCTCGCTGATCACCGAGATCTTCTGTCTCTCGGTCAGGTAAAGGGCCTCGAAGGGCTCCAGCGATAGGAGCCTAGAATCCGGGACGAGGCGGCCATAGCCGTCCTGGTACAGGCTGTTCGCCTCGTTCTGGGCCGGGACAACTATCAAGCCGTTGGTCTCGACGGCGCTGAACGTATCCATGCTCAAGTGATAGCTCCCTGTGCATGATAAAAGATGCGTTAGGAGTCGAAGCCCATGGCAAATTGACGATTGGAGCACCTTGATCTAGAACATATCTCTCGATCAATGAACTGTTTCCAATATATCCATCTAGGCTCTGGTCATGGGCTATGGTATAAGATATATGATATTATCTCTATGTTTGATGTATCTATTATTCGTCTCATATTATTATACTTAGTATCTCTCCGGAAACACCATTTATATAATCTACACTTCAGGGTGATGCTTCACAACCTGAGGTATAGAGTATTGCATCTCTGGTCACATGAATGGTGGATGCTCGGGCTCATGAGCCTGACGGTTCTCTTCATGCTCCTCTTCGGACTCTTCATCATGTCCTACAGGGTCCTTAAGCGGAATATGAGGCACGTCTATCCCGTATTCGGCGCCCTGAACATGTCGGCCTCAACTGGCGACGTGAACGCGCTCGATACTCACACCGGGCTCTCCCTCGGGGTAGCTAATGTTTCGAGGACCGGGGTCGATAGGTGGGTTACCCGTCTGTTCATCGCCATCGTGCTGCAGTGCGCCGCCCTCTACCTGATGTCCCAGTTCCCAGGCATGAAGAGCCCGTTCTGGCTCGGGATCGTCCTCCAGGGCTTCACCTACGGCTCAGCAGCTCTATTCTACGCCTCGGGAGGAGGAGATGAAGAGGTCTATCAAGTTTCGACGCAGCCGGTTGAGCTATACTCAAAACCCTTTTCTTCATCGTCAACTTAGGGTAGCTCGGCGGGCGATGACGGCATTGCCCCTCTGATCGATGATGAGGATCTTGAGTTTTGAGCCCGCCAACACTCCCAACGGGCGTCACTCTTAGTCGAACGTGAAGGGGAGAGAGATCTTCTTCAGAAGCTCCCTCTGATGGTACTTCGTCAGAATCTTGCACATGATCATGGTCTGTATGTGGGTCGTGTCGTCCTTGAACATCCTCTTGAGCTCCTCGAGGAAGGCCCCCGGGTCGAACTCTCCGTCCGTCGTGAGCGGCAAGCCAAGGGGCTGCATCACGACGTCAGCGAT
>DATLAV010000021.1:0-2466 GCA_035527235.1 Patescibacteria group bacterium
TAACCGCGTCAGCCGTGGAGAGATAGGTAAATGCGGGCACTATTACCTCGTCGCCGGGGCCGACCCCGTGGGCGAGCAGGAGGGCGGTGAGCGCCGAGGTGCCCGAGTTGAAGGACACGCCGTGTTTCCTGCCTACGTAGCTAGCCACCGCATTCTCGAATGCCTGGTTTTCCGGGCCTCCTGTCCAGTACATACCCCGACGTATGACCTGGGTGACGGCCCCCACATCTTCTTCGGTCCACGCTACCTTGTAGAGGAGGATCTGCAGTTTTACACACCTCTGTAGGTATCGTAGAGGTAGTGAGCTGTCCCCAGATACTCCCGTTTAGCATCGATCCTCCAGAACCGGCCCTCCCGGGTGGCTATCTCCCTCTCCTCCTCCGTCATCAGGGGTTCATGGAGGCGTTCCCCCACCCGCCTGCCGATTAACTTTATGGGTACACCATATTTCTCACTGAACTCCTCAGCTATTTCCAGGATTCTGCGTTCGGGCACATCGGCGGGGACGAATATATCCCCTCCCTCAGAGAACTCGAGGGCCTCGAG
The DNA here is from genome assembly GCA_035527235.1 of Patescibacteria group bacterium. GTDB lineage: Archaea > Thermoproteota > Bathyarchaeia > TCS64 > TCS64 > BS750m-G28. Next base: position 547 of record DATLAV010000021.1, read on the forward strand.
GGTGAGCTCGGCGGCCTCCCTGAGGCCTACGAAGTACCGTGCCATCTCCTTGTCGGTCAGCGTTATGGGGAGGCCCTCCTCTCCCTGCTTCTGCCAAGTCTGAATGACGGAGCCGTCGGAGCCGTAGAAGTTGGGGAATCTCACGGTGCAGAATGCCTTCTGGCTCACCCTGCTCGCGTAGGTGAAGAGGCGTTCCTGAAGGGCCTTCGTGTGTCCGTAGATGCTGCAGGGGTTACAGGCCTTATCGCTGCCTATTACGATGGCCTTCTGGACGAAGGGGGCTTTGATGGCCGCCTTCACCACGTTGATGGTTCCCTGGACATTGGCGTGGATTGACGGGAAGGGGTGACACTCCACGTAGTTGACGAACTTGCACGCCGCCGTGTGGATGACTAGGTTGATTCCAAGCATGGCTTTCTCCACGGCGTCGAGGTCGCCGACGTCGCCGAGGAGGTAGGAGACCTGGGGATCCCTGCGGAACTCGAGTTCGCACTTGTAGAGTTGCTGCTCCGAGTTGTCGAATATCCTAACCTCGCGGGCTTCCCTCTCGATAAGGATGGTCACTAGCTCCCTGCCGAGGCTGCCTCCTCCCGTAATCAGGCAGGTCTTGCCCTTATAGAATGTCAAGGCGCTCCTCCCTCAGGTTGAAGATGGGTTTATGCTCCTTCCAGAGCTTGAAGAGGGGTCCCTTGCAGTCGTTCTGGTACATGCCTGGGTTGGGGCTGCAAGGTGGCCGGAGGGTCTCTGCCATGATCTCCTTGATCTCTTCCTCTGTTAGCTCGTAGCTGTGAGCCTTCCAGTGGTTCCGATTCATGCTGTTCAGCATGATCGCATGGTTGCACTTGATGTTCTCGCAGGGCAGGTCGATGACTCTGCTCGAGACGGGATGATGCTCGTGCTCTATCACCCACATATCCGTATCAAGGAGGAATGTTTTCTGGTAGCCTGCCATCCATAAGCGGACACCGAAGTCGACGTCCATCTGCGAGGCGTCGCCGTCGAGGAGCTCGTCGAAACCGTTGACCTTGATAGCAGCGTCCAAGCTGAAGCCGCTGTAGCCGTAGAATTGATCCTTCTCGGCGGTGAGTCTGCCGCCGGCGGTCTCGACCCTGTGCCACCTGCTGTCCCTAACGGGAGAGCCGTCGGGGTAGACCTCGCTGAGGACCTTAAGCACTTGCTCCTTCTCGACTTGGGGCTGGTGGTGTTTTTCCTCGGTGGCCTTGACCTCGTAGCCCTCCTCCTTGTACTCCTTGTCGAAGTACGCCTGTTTCCCTCCTCGGTAGCGGGTGTGCATCACCATGGGGAAGTAGCCGCTCTGATACTCCTTCCACATACTCTCAAGAAGATCAGAACCGAACTGACAGCAGTCGTCCATCTTTACTATAAGCTCTCCTTCTGCATGGAGGAACCCGGTGTTCATGGCGCCAGAAGCGTTGAACCGCCTGTGACCTAGCCAGAACCTGTGATTGGGGTGGACGGGCACGTGCTTCACCGGGAACGGCAGTTCGCCGAAGGGCTCTCCCTCGAACATATGAGGTCTGTGCTCGTGGAGGCTGTCCACTACGACGAGTTCAAAGTTCTTGAATGTCTGCGCCTTAAGGCTCTCTATGCAGGGACCCAGGATATGAGTCTCCGGCAGCCCGATGATGGCGAAATCGTCTCGAGCCGTGATGAGAATTAAACTGATATCGCACATATCATTAATCTTATTACAATGCGATTATAAATATCGCTTGTGCGCGCGCGCACTGCCTGAAGTATGGCTGCCCAAAATTCAAGGAGATAGAGGAGGCAGAAGAATGAGGCTTATATTTCAAGGAGATAGAATGTGGGGGAAATCAGCGTATTCCAAGATCATCTACAACCTTGCAACCAGACTCCTGAAAGAGGGACATAGAGTAGCCCACATCCCAATGACTC
>DATLAV010000022.1:0-4754 GCA_035527235.1 Patescibacteria group bacterium
GTTCTCCATGGTCTCGGTGCTACCGTAGACCTCCCCCAGTATCCTCCTGTCGATCTCCGAGTAGGGATTAACCATAATATTCCACAGTTTCAGGTTCTCGCGAGGATATATTTAACGTGGCTCGGGCTGAGCAACGGTTAAAAGCCGAAGACAACAGTCTGTCTTGGGAGTTTCTTGGGAGTAATCATCTTCACAGACAATCCCACGGTCCGGGAGACCCAGCTAGTCCTCGGGGAGCTCCGGGGCAGGAGGATCAAGACCAGCTTCCTCGCGCCGTGGGACATCTCCCTACCGGAGATGCGTGAGGTCGACGCTGACCTCGTCTACGTGCCGAGCAACATGCTCAACAGGGGCTCGACCTTCGAGCTGATCCATCGGCACCTCATTCTCAAGGAGTTGGAGGAGAGGGTGGGGATCGTCGTCAACCCGGTGGAGAGCCTCCTCTACTACTCTAAGGGTCATCTGAGCCTACAGATGCATAAGCTGAGCATCCCTCACCCGAGGACCTTGGTCACTGAAAACATTGATGGGGCGTACAGCTTCGCCACGGGCATCCTCGACTCCGGGGGGCAGGTGGTGCTCAAGCCCTTATGCAAGGGGCGGGGCGTTGGCGTCATCATGCTGAGCAAGATTAGGAGCCGGGAGGACCTCCTCCAGTTCCTCGTCTGGTACGGTAGAGCCCATGGCCAGGGGGTCTACTACCTCCAAGAGTTCCTCCCCAACCTGGGGTATGATGTCCGCTGCCTCGTCATCGATGGCGAGGTTGTGGGCAGGGAGACGAGGTCGAACCCCGAGGACTTCCGGTACAACGTGAGCGCTGGGGGCTCAGCCGAGTCCTTTGACGACCCCGTCTACGACGAGCTGGCCGTCAGGGTGGCAGATGCCGTCGGCCTGAAGATCACGGGGATAGATCTCCTCCCCGCCGAGGACGGCACCCCCTACGTCCTGGAGGCGAACTGCTTCCCCGGCTACAAGGCCCTCATGGACGTGACGGGGATCCCCATCCACGAGAAGATCGCCGACTACTTCCAGCGCCTCATCCGGCGCTGAGCAGCTCCTCCTGGGTCGGCTCCTCGAAGTACCTGTGAAGGCTCCTCGGGAGATCGTGGTAGTCTGCGTCAGCTATCATGGGGGTGAGGTCGACAGAGTTGTACGTGTTCCAGAAGAGAACAACCTTGTCCTGCAGCCCCCTCTGGGTGAGCCAGTCCAGCCCGCCGCCGAGGGCCTTCCCCGTGTAGGTGGTCTCCAAGGGGATGCCCTCAAGCTCCTTCATCTCCCTGACGGCCTCCACCCCTAGCTCCGTGAAGGCGCCGTACTTCTCACCGAGGTAGTCGTTGGGGACGATGAGGTCCTCTTTTGACACGTGCACCTTAGGGACGCCCGGATCATGCTGCCGCAGGAGCCTGTTGACGTCGTTCACCATCCCTGCCAGCCTTCCAGGTGTAGAGTAGAACGTGAAGGAAACCCCGACGCCGATGGTCTTCGTCTTCAACCCGCAGAGCCTGCACCCCAGCTCCAAGCCGGCGATGGTGCCGACGCTCCCTGCTGCAGTTATGAGGTAGTCGGGCTCGGGCAGCAGCCCCTCATCCACCTGTCGCTTGAGCTCGAAGGCAGCGTTGACGAAGCCCACGTTCCCTATTGGGCTGCTTGCTCCCCCGGGCACGTAGTAGGGCCTCCTGCCGGCGACGTAGGTCCTAGCGTACTGGTAGGCGAAGGCCAGGAGCTCCACGGCGATGTTTGAGGCGTGCTTGATCTCGACGCCGAAGTGGTGGTCGAGGAGCAGGTTCTTCCTCACATAGGCGGCATTGGGCTGGTCCATCATGATCCCCATGACATCGAAGCCCATCCCGCCTCCGAAGATGCCGGTGGCGAGTACCTGGTTCGACCCGGTGGCCCCGATGGTGATGAGGAGCTTCCTCCCCTTCCTCTCGGCGTCGGCCAGGACGTACTCGAGCTTCCTAACCTTGTTGCCGCCGTAGCGGCTGGAGCTCCGGTCATCCCGCTTGATGTAGAGCTCGGGGAACCCCCTCGACCCCCCGAAGGCCTCTAGCCTCTGGACAGGCGTCGGGAACTCGCCCAACTCGACCCAAGGCAGACCCTTGAGGCCTGGGTACTCATCGAAGATTAATGGTCTCGTCGCTGAACTCTCATTTACTGTGTGCTGATTTTAAGAAGAAACTTTCTACTGGAGAAAAATCAAAAGGGGGTTTTGGCCTACTTCCTCTCGAGCTTGTCCGCGTCGACGAGGACCATGATCACGGCGTTCACCATGACGACGACGTGGGATCGGGCCTCCTCCGCTGTGGACTCCGCGGGCCACCTCATCCCGCCCTTGACGACGTTGATACGCCTCTCCCCCTCGGGAAGGACGCTGAGGACGGCCTCCCCGTCGACCTTCTCCGGGTTGGGGGCCGCCACGGTGACGTCCACCATGAGGGCGTCGGACATCTCCTTGAAGCTGCCGATCTTGAAGAGCTGCCCCAGACCCACCATGCTGCTGTGGCTGATGGCGTCCTTCACCGCCCTCTGGGCGGCCTTGGTCTCGTCCTCACCGTGGAGGTCGACGCCGGTCCCCAGCTCAAGGATGTACTTCCTGTAATCCAATCTTTGCACCGACCGATTCTAGACCGACCCCGTTTAAATCCTTGCCGACCCGCGGCCTTCAGAAGAGATAAAAGAACCTATATGGAGTTGATTGTAAACTCTTGACGGAGCGATGAGACATGGGCACGGGATTATCGGTCGAGGAGAGGCTTAGGGGATTCCTCATGGACGATATAGGCTGGGGGGACATCACCTCCGAGGCCCTCATCGACGACGGCCAGAGGGCAAGGGGCCTCCTGTACTACAGGGAGGACGGTGTCGCGGCGGGACTGGAGGAGGTGGCGACCATCTTCACCATCCTGGGCTGCGAGGTCAAGGCCCTAGAGAAGGATGGTAGCAGCGTATCCAGTGGCCAGATTCTCATGGAGATCGAGGGGCCAGCGAGAGCCCTCCTCGCCGGTGAGAGGACCGCCCTCAACGTCTTGGGCCGGATGGCAGGGATAGCCACCGCCGTCTCCGAGGTCGCCGCCGAGATCGCCGAGGTGAACCCAAAGACCCGGGTCGCCGCCACGAGGAAAACGGTGCCAGGCCTGGGGAAGCTCGACAAGAGGGCGGTGATACTGGGGGGAGGTGACAGCCACAGGTTCAGGCTCGACGACTGCGTGCTCATCAAGGACAACCACCTCGCACTGCTGCCCTCCATCACAGAGGCCGTGAAGGGGGCGAGGAGGGCGGTCAGCTTCACCAAGAAGATCGAGATAGAGATCGAGTCCCTGGAGGCTGCCGTGGAAGCGGCGGAGGCGGGGGCTGACATCATCATGTTCGACAACATGTCTCCCGAGGAGATCGGTAGGTGCCTCACCAGGCTCGGGGAGTTGGGCCTTAGGGAGGAAAGGATTTATGAGGCGTCTGGGGGCATCACATCGGAGAACGTCGGGGACTACGCGGCGTCGGGTGTGGACGTCATCTCCATGGGGAGCCTCACCCATTCTGTGAGGGCCCTCGACGTCAAGCTCGAGATTGAGATGCTTAAGAAGGAATAGTGTTGGGAGTTTCGGAACTACAGAGGAAGATAGTGGAGCTAAAAGAGGAGAAGAACGCCCTCCTCCTCGTCCACAACTACCAGGTGCCCGAGATACAGGAGATCGCCGACTACCTCGGGGACTCTTTGGGGCTGTGCAGGACCGCTCAGGCTGTGGAGGATGTCGACATCATCGTCTTCTGCGGCGTCGACTTCATGGCCGAGACGGCGTCAGTTCTCAACCCCGAGAAGAAGGTGCTCCTCCCGTCGATCACCGCCCGCTGCCCCATGGCGGCGATGCTGCCCCTAGGGGTGCTCAAGGAGGCGAAGGAGGCTCACCCGGAGGCTGCGGTGGTCCTATACGTGAATACCCTTGCCGAGGCGAAGGCGGAGTGCGATGTCACCTGCACGTCGGCGAATGCCGCCAAGATAATTGCTCAGCTCGAGGAGGAGACAGTTCTCTTCGGACCCGACAGGAACCTCGCATGGTATGCCGCCCAAAGGGTCCCGGAGAAGGAGATTATCCCCGTGCCTGCTGACGGCTTCTGCAACGTCCATAGGATGTTCGGCGACGGCTCCGCGGCGAGGAGGCTCAAGGAGCAGCACCCGGACGCTGAGGTCCTTGTGCACCCGGAGTGCGAACCCGAGTTCCAGATGTGGGCGGACTACGTCCTATCTACGGGCGGCATTTACAGGCACTGCAAGGAGTCCCAGGCGAAGAAATTCATCATTGGCACCGAGGTCGGCATGATCGACCGCCTTCGGCGGGAGATACCGGGGAAGACCTTCCTGCCAGCCCTGGAGTACGCCGAGTGCCCTGCGATGAAGAGGATCACCCTGGAGAACACCTACCAGGCGCTTCTCAGCGAGGAACCCGTCGTCAAGGTGCCTGAGGACATCGCTGCGAGGGCCAGGAAGCCCATAGAGCGCATGCTGGAGATGAGCTAGCCCGAGATGGGCGAGAGACACGAGTTCGAGACTCTCTGCGGCAAGACCATCACCGTCGAGACGGACGACCCCGAGCGCTACTGTGAGCCCGAGAGCCTCTGCCTCCTCTGCCCTCAGGACAGCTGCCTCATCTACGCCTACTACTTCTACGAGGTAACCCACTACAACAACCCGAGATGAGGGGACTAGAAGATCTCCTTCCAGAGCGCCCTGAGCCACTGTAGGCTGCTGTAGGCGTCCT
>DATLAV010000023.1:0-8051 GCA_035527235.1 Patescibacteria group bacterium
CGTGCAACTGAACGTGTATCTGCCTTCTGCTTGGTTAAGAAATGCCGAGGTAGATAACCATGGCTGAAAAGAAGACCAAGAAGAAGACATCCAAGAAGCCCAAGAAGTGATCTACATGCCAAAATGCGAGATCTGTGAAGAAGAGGAAGAACACGTATACAAGTGCAAAAAATGCGGAACTGCCTTCTGTGAGTTCTGTGGCTCATCCGAGGACAAGCTCTGCATAGACTGCCTTGATAAAGCTGAAGATCCTTAGCGTCTCCAGCCGATTTCATCAATTTTTATTTACTTTTTGAGGAGGGCCGCGCGCAGGAGCGCCTGGACCTCCCTCGCCTCAGCCCTTCCCCGGACCTCACCCATCAGTATCCCCATCAGGGGGCCGAAAGCCCTCTCCTCCAACCTATCGACCATCTCCCGGTTCGCGTTGACCTTCTCCTCGACTATGAGGCGGAGGTCGTCCATCGACATCATTCCCAGCCTCAGGGCGTTGAGGGCCTCCTCCGGCGTGCTCCCCTGGTTCCCTACGAGCCAAGTGAATATCTGGGGCAGCGACTCCTTCACGGTCCTCCCCTCCCTGAGCAGTGCGAAGCTGTCCCTGATCGTTTGGTCCTCTATGCTGCTGACGTCGACGCCGTCCCTCTCCAGGCTCTTGAAGTCCTCGGTGAGTGTGACCGCCAGCAGCTTCGCGTCGGCCCCCTCCTCCTTGACCATCACCTCGAAGAGCTCGGGGTAGTCGGAGTTGATTATCTGTCGGGAGAGCTTCTCGTTGAGCCCGTAGTCCGACATGTACCTCTCCATCTTCGCCTCGGGCATCTCAGGGAGCTCGGACCTCAGCCTCTCTATCCTCTCGGGCGTCACGGTGATCGTTGGGACGTCGGTCTCCGGGTACATCCTCGCCGCCCCCGGCCTGGGTCTGGTGAAGTGGGTCGTCCCATCGGGATTCGCCGCCCTCGTCTCCTTGGGCACCCCCACGAGGGCCTGCCTCGCCCTGTAGACGACGGCCTCAAGGGCCTTACGGCAGTTCTCAGGTCTGTCGGCCACTATGACGACGGCGTCCTCGTCGGAGACGGCCATCGCCAACCTCAGCTCAGCGACCTCCTCGGCGGAGATCTGGTACGTCGGCAGCTCGTCCGTGTGGAAGATCCCCCTGACGCCTCCCCTGAACTTTGCGTGGTCCGACATCTCGGTGCCCAGCCTCCTGTCAGGGTAGAGCTCGGCGCCGATGACGCCCGCGAAGCCCCTCAGCCTCACGGCGAGAACTACGCCGCCCCTCTTCAGGGCGCTCAGTATTATCCTGCTCTTGGTGCCCTCGAAGACTTTGGAGACGTCTGAGAACTCGTTGCCCAGCTCTGACTCCTTGACTCCCCTTCCTCTCAGCTTCTCCCTGAGCTCGAGGAGCCTCGTCTGTCTCTCGACCTCGTACTCGACGACTTTGGAGATCAGGTTGAGCTCCTGGACGCCCTTCACCTCGATGAGGGCTCCGTCGACGATGGAGATGTTGACGTCCTGGCGGATCGTCCCCAGCCCCCTCCTTACCTTCCCCGTTGCCCTGAGGATCCGCCCGATGGCGAGGGCGACCTCCTCCGCCTCCCCGGGGGAGTGGATGTCGGGGGCCGTGGCGACCTCGATGAGGGGTATCCCGAGCCTGTCGATCCTGTATTGGCTGACGCCCTCCTCCTCCGCCATCTTCCGGGCGGCGTCCTCCTCGATGCTCACCTGCTGGAGGCCGATGGTCTTCTCCCCCACCTCAATGCTACCACCCAGGGATGTGACGCAGGTCCTCTGAAAGCCCGTGGTGTTTGAGCCGTCGACGACGATCTTCCGCATCACGTGGACCTCGTCGACGGGGCTCGAGTCGGTCATCAGGGCGAAGGTGAAGCTGATGTCGAGGGCCTCATCATTCAGGGGTCCTGGGGGCTCCTCGTCCATCTCGACGAGGCAGGATGTCTCCCTGTTCGCCTCGTAGACGATAGTTCTCCCCTTCATGAACTCGAAGAGGGCAGCGGGGTCAATCTCCCCCAGCTCGCTCTGGCTTGGGCGGAGGCGCCTCGTGAAAGTATAATCCGGCTCACCCCTGAAGAGCGCCGGCGAGCACTGGCAGAACATCTTGTGCTTTGTGGCGAGCTCTTGGTGGACCTCGAGGCCCACCTTCAAGCCCAGCTTCCCGTAGTCCATCATCCGAACCTCCCAGTGTATAGGGTGCGATCGGAGTACTCCCCCGCAATGTTCCTCCTCATCAGCTCCACGGCCCCCTCCGTGTCGTCGGAGTTGGCGAGGGCCCACTTCAGCTTCACGAACGCGGTCTCGGCGAGCATGTCCTCGAGGGGTAGGACGCCGATCTCTTGGAGTTCTCGGCCGGTCGTGTAGACGTCCATGTCGATCCGCCCCCAGATGCACTGGGCCGCCATCCCGACGACCATCCCCGACTTGACAGCTCTCCTGAGCGAGTCGTAGAGGCCCGTGTTCACGTGACCCAGACCGGTGCCCTCTATTATCAGGCCTTTATACCCGTCGTCTACGAGCCTGTCTATGGCGCCGGCATGCAGCCCCGGGTGGAACTTGAGAAGGGCGACCCTATCCTCGAATTGGTCCCTGAGCTCTAGCTCCCCCTCCCCCCGCCTCCTGTAATTTTTAGTGATCATCACTATCTCGCCGTCAGAGAACCGGGCGATGGGCTCCGCGTTCACCGACTTGAATGCGTACCTGGCGCTCGTATGGCACTTCCGTGCCTTCGTCCCCCTGTGGAAGATGATGCTGGTGTCCGACGTCGTCTCGTGCATCCCGAGGGCGACCTCGGCGAAGGGGGCGTGCGCGGCGGTGGTGACGACCCCAACGAGGTTCGTCGCCGCGTCCGAGCTGGGCCTGTCGGAGCTCCTCTGGGAGCCCACGAAGATAACAGGCACCGGTAGGTTCCTGAGGATGAAGCTGAGCGCCGCGGATGAGTAGCCCAGCGTGTCCGTGCCGTGGGTGATGACGACCCCCTGGGTTCCGTCCCTGATCTTCTCGGCGATCCTGTGGGCCATCCCCGTCCAGTGCTCAGCGTCGATGTTCTCGCTGAATGTGCTATACAGGATGTCGGCGTCGATGGCCGCGATGTCCGAGAGCTCAGGTACGATGCTGAGAAGATCCCTTGAGGAGATTGCCGCTTGAACCCCGCCGGTGACGTAGTCGACACGGCTGGCGATGGTCCCGCCAGTGCTCACTATGCTGACCCTGGGGAGGCCTAGCTTGGTCTCCGGGAGCGGCGGAGGCCTGAACTCGGGCTTCTCCGCGACCCCGATGCGTGAGATGCTGGTTCCCTCGCCGTAACTGATACCGATGTTGTATCCCGTCTTCATCTTGATCACGACGTGCCAGTCGTCGTCGTTCTCAAGCCTGGGCATGAGGGCGCCCTCGTGTATGTTGCCGTCCTTCTCGACCCTCAGGAGGTCGCCGACGCCCGCCCCGGCCTCCTCCAGGCGCTTCCTGAGCTCTCCCCTATAACCGTGAAGCTGGTCCTCACCCATGGAGAATCAGGAAATCCTAATGTGGCAGGGGCTTATAATTTCATGCTCTGCCGCTCAGAGCATCCTGAGGTAGTTGCTCTTGGTGGGTTGGCTCTCAGCGTCGAAAATGCCTATGAATGCCTCGTAGAGGGGCCTGATCCTCTGGTCCCCCTCCACGGCCGCAGCGACCTCTTCGTAGTGCCCCCTGTCCCTGTACCTGTTGATCTCCATCCATCGATACGGGTCGCCGGCGTCCCTGTAGATCTCGACGCCCAGGCAACCGTGCTCAAGGTAGATCTCGATCGCCTGCTTCTCCAGCTTGATGTACTCTATCGACTTGTCGGGGCGCATCCTGTACTCGTAGACCGCGACGTACAATCCCGTGCCTCAACCCCTTACACAGGTCCGCCAGCGTAAAAACTTCTCTCATCGGAGGGCCTTGGACATGTAGACGCCGTCCCTCTGGTAGCCGAGCTTGGCGTAGTACTCTTTCGTCCCTAGGGCACTCATCACGAGCAGCTTCTCCCGGTCGTACTCCTCGATGGCGGTCCTCTCCGCCTCCGCCATCAGCGCCGCCCCCCAGCCCTTGTGCTGCCATCCGCCCGGGGTCGTCTCCCCCACGGGGGTCATGGGGCCGTAGACGTGGAGCTCCCTGACGAATGCCGGGGCGCTGCCTGCCTCTGGCCTGAAGACCTCATCGGATGGGATCCTGAGCCTCAGTAAGGCGACGAGTATGTCCGAATCCCTGTCCTCCACCGAGGTGAAGACCTCCACGCCGCCCGAGGCATCGTAGGCGCGCTTCACGATCTCCAGTTTCTCTGGGTCGGGCTCCGTGTCGCCCTGGTGCTCCACCTCCCTGCACCGGATGCAGCGGCAACGGGTCCCGTGCTCCCTCATCCGTTCCTGGACGAGCTGCCTCAGGTTGCTCTTGAGGACGCCGGCGTCGATGATGTTTGCTGGGATGTCCCTCTGCACCCGCATGATCCTCACCCAGGGCGGGACGAGCTCCTTAACCTCCGCTACGAGGTCGACGGCGGCGTCCGTCGTCAGGGGCAGGTATCTCCCCTCCCTCCACCAGTCGTGGAGCTTCGTCCCCTCGATGACGAGGGTGGGGTAGATCTTGAGCATGTCGGGCCTGAATCGGGGGTTCTCGAAGATCGCCCTGAACCCCTCCAGGTCCCTCTCTCGGCTGGAGCCAGGGAGGCCGGGCATCATGTGGTAGCAGATCTTCAGGCCCGCGTCCTTCATCAACCTCGTGGCCTTGACGACGTCCTCGACAGTGTGGCCGCGCTCGACCAGCTCGTAGATGTCGTCGTAGACGTTCTGGACGCCCAACTCGACTCGCGTGACCCCCAGCCCTAGGAGCCCGTCGATCTCCTCCCGGCCGACGCAGTCGGGCCGCGTCTCCACCGTGATCCCGACGTTCCTGATCCCCGAGGTCTCGGCCCTCGCCTTCGCCTCAGGGAACGATGTTGACCTGCTGCCGGCGAGGGCGTCCAAGCAACCCTTCACGAACCACTCCTGGTAGTCGGTCGGGGCGGCCGGGAAGGTTCCGCCCATGACGATGAGGTCCACTTTGTCGACCTTGTGGCCTATCGCACCGAGCTGCTCCACGCGGCTCATGACCTGAAGGTAGGGGTCGTACTCGTTCTGGGCCCCCCTCATGGAGGCGGGCTCCCTGCCCGTGTAGCTCTGGGGGACCCCTTCGTCGGGGCCTCCCGGGCAGTAGGCGCAACGTCCATGGGGGCAGGCGCGGGGCTCTGTCATCACCGCTACGACGTTGACGCCGCTGGCGCTCCTGGCGTTCTTACGCCTCAGAATGGAGAGCAGCCTGACGGCCTCGGGGGGCGTAAGGACGGCGATCATCTCAGAGTTCCTCGGAAGCCTCTTGAGCCCGTACTCCCTGCAGACCTCGATCTTGACCTTGTTAATGTCGATCCTGGATGGCTCTGGGATTGACAGGAGCTTCTCAACTGCAGCTCGAAGGGCTGACTCCAACTCTGGTCTCACTTAGAATGTGTGGATGGTTCGAATCTATAAATGGGGCCTTCGGGGAGGATCAACGCCGTCGTCGTCTGAAACGGTCGTCCCGGGGGGCGGCCAGCACTCTCTTGACGTAGTTGGTCCTGTTTCTCCTGCGGGGGTTCGGGCTCTTCCTCTCGATGCCCATGATCTTGGGCGTCTGCGCCCTGACCTTGCCCGCCTTCGTTAATGAACCGTGTGTAGGCATACTCTCACCGCCAAACCTTACAGTCACAGAGTCTATAAACCTTTCCAAGGACCCGGGGAGAACGGCGCGTCGTGACCCGGGATGACGGAGGCTGGTCCGAGGCTCCAGATCCTCTTAAGGCTCCCAACGGAGGTCTCGGGGGCGATGTTCTTCGTCACGACGGATGGCGCTCTGAGTTCCAGGAGGTCCTCCTTGACTATGACTGCGTCCCCCACGCAGGCGATGAGCCCTTCCGACGTCTCAGCTATCACCGAGATACTGCCGGGCGTGTGGCCCGGGGTCTCGATCACCCTGACGTTCTTTGTGAGCTTCTTCGGTCCGGTGATGGAGTCAACCTCCATGATGCCCATGAAGGCGTCGGTGAACTCGGGCCAGTAGAGTTGACCGCAGTAGTCAAGCTCCTTCTTGTGGACGACGAGGGGTTTCCCCCTGAACAGGTAGTTGGCCTCCACGTGGTCGTAATGGCAGTGGGTGTTCACCACCATGTCGACGTCCTCGGGGGCGAGGTCGTACTCTCTGAGCCTCCTCTGGAACATCCCGTACCTCCCCAGCTGGATGATCCCGGGGTCCACGATGATGTTCAGCCCTTCATCTCGTATCAGGACGGTGTTTGTCGATCCCAGGTTGAACGTCCGTCCCCCATAGATGCCGCCCACCTCGGGCTCGGGCATCGGCGTCAGGGGCCAGCGGACGCTGAGGACCGGGTGCCCCTCGGTCACCCCCATCTGCATGTAAAAGCAGTGGAAAAGGACGTCGACCTGTGCTTTACCTTCGACCATGGGTAGAGGTTGGCTGTTGGACCTAGATAACAGTCGCGGCTAGTGGTCCACCCGGATTACGCGCCCGCTGAGGTCGAGCTTTCTCTTCCCGAACTCGTCCTTGACGACCCTCAGCTGCTCCGAGCTGAAGATGGGGCCGTCCTTGCAGACCCTGTAGGGGCCGATGGCGCAGCTCCCGCAGAGCCCGACGGAGCACTTGACGTACCTCTCTAGGCTGGCCTGAACGGGTATACCCCGCTGATCCGCCTCCCTGAAAATTGAGGCCATCATGAGCTCCGGCCCGCAGGTGTAGACGGCGTCGAACTCTCTCTCCGCCAACAGCTGTGCCGAGTACTGGGATGCATATCCCTTGAATCCCAGTGAGCCGTCGTCCGTCGAGATGATCAGCCGCTCCCCCAGCAGCCCCTTGAGCCTTCCCTTGAACGCCAGCTGGTCGACGCTCCGTGCCCCTAGCACGTACGTCGGCCTCACACCGTTCCGGGTCATCTCCTCGACGACCGGCATCAACGACGCCACGCCGCTGCCCCCCGCCACGATCAACGGCGCTTCACCTCGGATCACGTATCCGTTCCCGAAGGGCCCCCTGATCCCGACCTTGGCGCCCTTCTCCAGTCTGCAGAGGGCCTCCGTGGCCTCGCCCACGGGCCGCACGAGGATCGAGGATGGGCCCTCCCTGCCGATGGTCGCCAGGGACATGGGGATCTCCTCCGTCTCCGGCGACCAGATCATGATGTACTGGCCCGGCAACGCGTTTGAGCATCCCTCGTCTTCGAAGTGGAGCTCCCTCATCCCGCTGGCCTCGGCGGTGACATCGATAAGCTTAGTTACCCTCATCTCGTCATTCCTCGTGTGCGAGCCCGACAATTTCCCTCACCTCACTGAATTCGTTCTCCCTGAGGTAGGCTCCTATCCCCTCGGCGATCTCCCCGAAGACATCCATCCCCCTCTCCATCACCGCCGTCCCTATCTCGACCGCTGTGGCGCCGCAGAGCATGTACTCGACGGCGTCCCTCCAGGTGGAGACGCCCCCGCAGCCTATGATGGGCAGGTCGACGGCCTCCGCCACCTCCCAGACGCATCTGAGGGCGACAGGCTTCAGCGCGGGGCCGGAGAGGCCCCCCGTCACGTTAGTGAGTACGGGCCTCCTAATGTCCGCGTCCACTGCGATGCCCTTCAGGGTGTTGACCGCCGTTATCGCGTCCGCCCCTCCACGCTCCGCCGCCCGGGCGATCTCCGCTATGTCGGTCACATTGGGGGAGAGCTTCACGAAGACGGGGGGCCTGGAGACCTCCTTGACAGCCGCCGTCACGAGCTCTGTGTTGACGCAGTCAGCTCCTAGCATGCCCATCTCCTCCGCTACGTTGGGGCAGCTGCAGTTGAGCTCTAGGGCGTCGGCGCCTGCCTCAGACAGGATCGCCGCCACCTCCGTGAACTCCTCGATGGATGTCCCGAAGAAGCTGGCGACCACGGGGACTCCGTCGCCCTTGAGCTCCCTGATGGCCTCGGCGAAGTACTCGGCCCCGGGATTGGGCAGCCCCATCGCGTTGAGGGCGCCGC
>DATLAV010000024.1:0-8852 GCA_035527235.1 Patescibacteria group bacterium
TGGAGCCCGGGAAGAAGGCCGACCTCCTCATCCTGAACCTGAAGGTCCCCCACATGATGCCCATAATCACCACACCGGTGCCTAACGTCGCACCCAACATCGTCTACAGCGCGAGGGGGGACGAAATTGAGACGGTCATCATAGACGGCAAGTTGGTGGTGAAGGACCACGTTGTGCTCACCATGGACGAGGAGAAGGTCATGGAGGACGTCCAGAGGGCCGCGACCGAGATCACAGCCTCAGCTGCGGAGGACTACTTCAAGGCCGACTCCTACCTGGCGAAGGCCGTGAAAGCGGGACTTCTCTAGCCCCTTTTACAAAAAAAGGGTTTATTTCTTCAGGAAGTCGGGCTGGGTGGAGTCGTACTTGAGGGCAGCCTCCCTGTCCCCTACGATCTCCTTCAGGTACTTCCTGACGTCATCCCTGTCCCAATCCCCAGCCGCCTCGTGGGCGTAGATATAGTTCTGGGGCATCGGATGGCTCCCCACCACCACTGGGAGGCCGACGACGTTCTCTATGTACTGCATGAAGTCCGGTATGTAGGGGCACGCAGGGAATCCAGCGAGGAAGCACGAAGCCAGATAGATGACCTCGGCGCCGTACTTCTTCATGTCCGCCGGGCTGAACTCCAGCCTCTCACCCGGGCAACCGCCACAGGGAATGAAACCGACGACGTCGATGGGCTCGCCCATAGGATACTTGGCGAAGGTTCCGTCCCTCTCCCTTACCGACTTGAAGCATTTGTTGCCTGTGCACTTCCTGTTCCGATCGCAGATGAGTATTCCGACCTTGACCATATCGAATCGATCCACATCATTAACCTAGCCTAATAACTGTTTCCCGTGACCCTGGTCACGATAGGAAGAGATATCAGCGGAGGATACTAGGTTCTGCAGTAATCGAGGTAATCGCTTTGAGGAGAAGGGCCGTCTTCAGCATCGCAGCTGTCGTCGTCACCGCCCTTGTCTCCTCCCTCATCCTCTGGCGGTGGCTGCAGAACCCGGAGTCCATCAGGCAGTACGGCCTCGTGAGCATCTTCCTCCTCTCCATGGTCAGCCACCTGACGGTCGTCGCCAGGGACATGTTCATCCCCGTCTACCTACCCCTCGCCTCAGTATACCACCCCCTCGCCATGGGAGTGGCTGCCGGGATCGGGGCTGCGGTGGGGGAGGTGACCACCTATTTCCTGGGCTGGGGAGTTGCCGAGTCGATCGGTGAGGAAGACGATAGCCGCCTCTCAAGGTGGATCAGGAGGTACGGCCTGTGGGCGGTGCTCCTTGTGGCCGTGACGCCCCTCCCCGACACCCCCATCGTCCTCCTCGCGGGCTCCAACAGGCTCCCCTTCGCGAAGCTGTTCGCCGTGGAGTGCTTGGGGAAGACCGCCCTCTACACGGTGGGGGCACTTGTCGGAGGGTTCGTCTTCGTGGGCCTCTCAGGAGCCGTCGGGGGGCTGACAGCCTCCATCCTCATGGTGGCAGGCTCACTCGCCTTCTGCGTCCTCGTCACCTGGAAGAAGAGCAGGGACATGATCTTCGGCTGGTTTGAGAGTCTCTTCAGCTAGGTTTTTCCAAGCTTTTCAGCAGCTCATCCACGGTCAGGGTGTTGGCGACGTCCTTCGCCTCAAGCCAGCCCCTCCTAGCCACTGAGACCCCGAGCTCGAGGAAATCGAGTTGAGCCGGGGAGTGGGCGTCTGAACCGATGGCGAGGGTCACCCCGTTCTCCATCGCCGTCCTGCTGTTGACGTCGTCGAGGTCGAGGCGGTCTGGCAGTGCGTTGATCTCCATCATCACCCCCTGCGCCGCTGCCGCCTTGTAGAGCCTCTCCAGGTCGACGGCGTAGGGTGCCCTCCTCTGGATGAGCCTCCCGGTCGGGTGGGCAATGGAGTTAACGTGCTCGTTGTGGATGGCAGAGAGGAACCTCCCGGTCATCTTCTCCTCGGATGCATTGAACCCCGAATGGACGCTGGCGACAACGAAGTCCAGGTCCCCGAGGAGGCTGTCAGGGTGGTAGAGGCTGCCGTCGGCCATGATATCGCATTCCACCCCCTTGAGGACGGCGAAATCCTCCAATCCCTCGTTGAGCCTGTCGATCTCCGCCATCTGCTCCCTCAGGCGGTCACCGTCGAGTCCATGGGCTATCCCCAGGGCGGCGGTATGATCGCAGATCGCGATGTATTGAAGGCCCATCTGCCTCGCCTTCGCCGCCATCTCCACGATGGAGGAGTTGCCGTCGCTCCACTCGGTGTGGACGTGGAGATCCCCCTTGATCTCCTCCAGATTGACGAGATCGGGGAGCCTTCCCTCCGTGGCCGCCTCGATCTCGCCCCTGTTCTCCCTAAGCTCCGGCTCCATGAGGTCCATGCCGAGGACCCTGTAGATGCCCTCCTCGTCCTCCCCGGCCACCTTTTTATCCGTCTCCCTCTCGAAGAGGCCATATTCGTTGAGCTTGTACCCCATCTTGACCGAGATGGTCCTCAGCTTCACGTTGTGCTCCTTGGAGCCTGTGAAATACTGGAGGGCGGCCCCATAATCTTCCGGGGGGATCACCCTAAGGTCCACCTGCAGCCCCCTCTCGAGGACGACGGTGCTCTTCGTCGAGCCCTGGGACAGAACCCTGATGACCGGGGGCATCGAGACGAACCTCTCCACCGCCTCGTCGGGCCTCAGGGAGGCGACGAGCACGTCGAGATCGCCGACGGTCTCCCTCCTCCGCCTCGCTGAGCCCGCCACCTGCACCCTGAGTACGGCGTCCGACTCTGCCATGTAAGCCTCGATGTCCTTGATGACGGGGAGCACTGCTCCCAACATGAACCTCCTGGTGAGCAGCCTGCGCTCCGAGATGCTCCTGAGAAGATTTTCCTCCGTCTTCTCCCCGAAGCCCTTCAGCCCCCTCAACCTCTTCGCCTTGATGGCTGCCTCGAGCTCGTCTACGGAGGTGATGCCAAGCTCCTCGTTGAACCTGATGGCCTTCTTGGGTCCGACGCCCTCGAGCTCGATGAGGTCCCTGATGCCCTTCGGGAGAGCCTCCCTCAACTCCTCCAGCTGGGTGCTGGACCCCGTCTCCAGGACTTCCTCTATGACCGCCGCTATGCCCTTCCCGATGCCCGGAATCCCCTGGAGCTCCCCCCTCTCATGTACGGCCCTGATGTCCTCGGTTAGGGCGACGACCCTCTGGGCCGCCATGTTGAACGCCCGGCTCCTGAAGCGGTCAGCCTTGATGGTGAGGATCTCCCCGATCTCGTAGAGGACCTGGGAGACCTTCTCGTTGTCGCTCATCCCTGGATGAAGAGGGGGCGCTCATTTAAAATTAAGACGTAGGGAGGGTTTGCTAATTAAATGGAAAAAAAACTCGCCGTATTGGTGAAGTTAATCGGCTTGTACCTCTTGAACTACCTCGATGTCGAGGAGTGTCTGAAGGCCCGGCTCCTTCGTTCCATTCCTGTCTTCCTCTACAGGTTGGAAGATGCATGACCTGTCATCTTCGACCCTGTTGCAGTAAGCCACCGCCCCCTCGGGCAGGGCGACGAACTTGAACTCCGGGCAGTCCACGCATATAGCGGGCTTGTACCAGTCCTGGGCGTGTATGAACAGCGGCTTCCTTAGAGCTCCCTCCAACAGTCATCCCCCAAAATTTCTTAAATTACTAGGAATGCTTCATGCCTTAATAAACGGGTTATGGAGCCGATGTAAGATAATTATCCACTAATTTATAGTCAGATATCAGGAATATTGATCAAAAGCACGTCTCAGAAATTCATTATATAGGCGGAAACGACGAAATGCGCCCCGTCGACCTCAGTCGCTGCTCACGCAGATGTAGATCCCCCCCAGGGTGATGAGCCCCCCGAGCAGGACCTGCGTCGAAGGGAACTCGTTCAGGAAGATCGCTGCAAGTATCGTGGCACCCACAGGCTCCCCCAGGAGGCTGATGGAGACGACTGGCGCCTCGATGTACTTGAGGGCCCAGTTGTAGACCGTGTGGCCGAAGAGCATGGGCACGACAGCGATGGCGAGGAAGAGGCCGTACTCCTCGAATCCGTAGGGCGTCAGCCTCGTGCCGGTGGCGAGGCAGCCCAGCGTCAGGACGACAGCCGAAGTGGCGTAGACCGGCGTCACGTAGGAGACGAGGTCGAGGCTCTGCCTCAGCCTGCGTCCGCTGAGGATGTATATTCCGAGCATCACTGCGCCGATGATGGCGAGGGCATCGCCGTAAAGGCTGACGTGTCCGATACTGGCGTCCCCCCAGGCGATAATGGCGGCACCGAGGAAGGCGATCACGATCCCCGTCAGCGTCCTCCTGTCTACCCTCTCCCTGAAGACGAAGTGGGAGACGGCGGCGACGAAGATGGGGTCGATGTGGACGAATATAACAGAGCTCGCCACGGAGGTGAGGCCAAGGCTCGAGATCCAGGTGGCGAAGTGTAGGGCGAGGACGACGCCTACGCCGGCGAGGTTGATGACGTCCCTCCCCGACGACCTCGCTAGCCTCTCGAGCCCTCCGGAGCGGATGTAGAAGGGAAGCAGAATTAGGGTAGCGAATATGAGCCTGTAGGCGGCGATTGCCAGTGGGCCTGCCTCGCTCATCCTGATGAGGATTGAGGCTGTCGAGACGGCGACGATGCTGACAGCAAGGGCGAGCCTTGGTGGGAAACCGGGCCTCTCCTGCACGACGAATCAAGCAAGAATAAAATGATGGAGTATAAAACATGGAGCCTGACGGGGGCATTGTTCTCCCAAACTCGTCCGGTGCCCCTTGAACATCGGGAGCTAAATATAATGTTATGGGGTCACTGGCGACCAACCTTCAATTGCGCCGCTCGCTGGCTCCGGCCCTCACGCATACGTTTTGAAGATCGATTATAGGACCGCCTCCGATTGGAGCAACATCGAGCTGAAAGGATTGGGCAGTGTAATCGCTAGCGAAAAAGAGGTTTAAACCGGCGAGGGCCTCTCCGAGGTCCTTATCTCAATGGACTCGGCGCTGGCTATCCATGATCAGAAGGCTTGGACGAGACGAGGAGGCACCCTACCTCGTTCGAGGCTGAGGGCATGAACCCCTACGAAGTAAATGCTTCCTCCAATGAGTCTGAGGACGGGAGCCCAACCCTCTCAGGCCCCTTATGCCCTTGGCGATGAAAGACTGTATGAAGCCGTCTTGGCCTGGAGTCCTCATTCTCTCATCAAAAAGGTTAACACCACGGGTTGAGTATCCTCGGTCGAGATGACAGTTTTCGAGGTTGAGAGCTGGAGGAAAAAGGAGGGCAAGGAGAAGGAGCACGACGAGTGGCTCCGCCGCTGGCTCACCTGGGTCAACGATCATAGGGAGCTCTTCCCCGAGTGGTTGAGCGTCCGCTACTTCGTCAAGACCATCGCCGGCGAGGAGACCGACAGATACATGATTGTCTGGGAGTACGAGAGCCTGGCAGCTTTCGAGCAGTACAAGGCCCGACGGGGTGACTACCAGGGCGCCTATGAGGAGTACAAGGAGAACGACCCCTACTACCACGGAGTCTTCGACCATAACAGCATGAAGGTCGAGGTCTGGAAGGACCTCAACAGGGACCTCTGGATAGAGTAAGTCATGTCTCCGGGCAGAGCCGTCAGGATCGTGGAGTACGACCCCAATTGGCCTAATAGGTTCGAGTGGGAGAGGGCTCGGGTCATGGGCGTCATCGGTGACCACGTACTCGCCGTAGAGCACATGGGGAGCACCTCCGTGCCCGGTCTCGGCGCTAAGCCCATCATCGACATCATGGCGGGCGTGAGGGACCGGGAGACCGCCGACCTCTGCCAGGGGCTCCTCTTCATCGAGGGCTACGACGACGTAACCCCCGAGCCCGGTCAGACTGAGTGGTTCTACTGCCTCGGCACCGATGGCGGCGATCTCTACTTCCACCTGCACCTGGTCATCTTCGAGAGCTCCCACTGGAAGAGGCAGCTCATGTTCAGGGACTATATGAGGGGCCACCCCGAGAGGGCCAGAGAGTACTACGAGATGAAGGTGAGGCTGGCTGCAGATTACGGCAGTGACCGCCAGGGCTACACCGAGGCGAAGACCCGTTTCATATTGAAGACCCTCGAACTCGCCGAAAAAGAGTGAGATCACTCACTGACGAGTTCGAACAGCCTGTCGACGTCGATCTCCAGGGCTGCCACGGGCATCTCCAGGGTCCACGCCTCGAGGACCTCGGGCTTGAGCTCCCCGAGCCAGCAGAGGGGCTTCCCTCCGTGCGAGGCGGTCAACCTCCTCCCGTCAATGAAGCAGTCGAGGCCCCCCTCGGCGATCTCCGCCTCCACTCCGACGTTCTCCAGTATGCTGTCCAGCACTGCCCTTGCCTCCGAGAAGTTGGCCCTTGCATGGCAGATGGCTACGGTTAGGCGCCTCGTGGACCTAGCCCCCGTATCCGTGGAGGGGTCGATGAGGACGACGTCGTCGACTTCGTAGAGGTTCTGAGGGTGGGGGTGGTGCTTGTTGTTGGCGAGTATCTCTATGAGGCTGGGGAGCAGTCTGTTCCTGAGGCTGTTGTAGGCTTCCATCTTGGGGTTCGATGTCTCTGCGATGGGCTCCTCGGGGAGGGCCATGCGTGTGAACAGTTTCTCCCTGTTGGACATCATGAAGGTCACAACCTCCTGGTAGCCGAAGCCCACCATGAAGTTCCTGAGCCCCCTGCTGAAGACCTCGAGGGGCTCCTCACCCGCTGGAGATGCGATCTCCGGTATCTCGGGGATGAAGTTGTCATACCCGTAGGCGATGGCGACGTCCTCCACCAGGTCCATGGGGTGCATTATGTCCGTCCGGTAGCAAGGGACCTTGATGACCAACCTGTCTCCAGGGGTAGCGTCGTGCCCCATCTTGGCCAGGAGAGCGGTGGTCTCTTCGGGGGTAAGCTCCATGCCTAGGGTGCTGTTGACGTAGTCGTTGTCCAGCTCCATCTCTCTGGGCTTGAGATCTGGTGTCTTCAGCACCTCACCTGTATAATAGTGGTTTTCCACGGCGTAGACCTCGGCGCCCCTGTCGGCGAAGGTGGTGACGATGATGTTCAGCACCTCAGTGATGGCCTTGAGGTCCGTGCCGGTGACGTCGATGAAGAGGTCCCTTGTCGCCTCGTCTATCCTCGTGTACTCCCCGTTGATGATGGGGGGCATGCTTAGCACCATCCCCTTCGAGTCCAGGATCATCGGATACTCCTCGAAGCCCTCCACGGTCCAGGCGTACTCCACGCCCGTGTGCATCTCCGTCAGTATCTGGGTGAGGTTCTTCTCGAAGCGCTCCCCGAGGGGCCTGAACTTGAACTCCGGGGGCTTTGTGGTGTAGGTCACCGGGAACTGGATGGGCTCGAGGTTGTGGATGCCGATGGCTACCTTCCTGCGCTTCCGGCCGTGGGTGACGTGGAGCTTCTCCTGCATCTGGATGATGCTCCGGATGAGGGGGTCATCAAACTCCACGTTCTTGACCACAGCGGTCACGAAGTAGGGGCGGACACCCTCGACCTTTCTCTCCAAATCTACCTTGTACCCTGCCTCCTTGACCTCGTACTCCCTCAGCCCCGTCTTCACTCCCTTGAAGGATGCGTAGGCCCTCGCCAACCCCTCTATGGAGAGGAGGTCGGGCCTGTTGGGGAACACCTCGAGCTGGAAACCCTCGTCGGTCTCCCCCTCCCAGCTTGTGCCCATCATGGGCAGCCGGTCCCTCAGCTCCTCGATGGTGACATCGATTTTCAGGAGTTCCCTCAGGTCTTCCAAGTTCACGTCTATAACTGGCATATCAAATCACTCCATCCAGAGCTTCGCCTTCCTAAGGATGCCGAGATCGTTACTGTAGAGCTGCCTGATGCTGTCGATCTTGTAGCTGAGCATGACGAGCCTCTCGAACCCGGGGCCCCACGCGAGGACCGGGACGTCGACTCCGAGCAGGGGCTTCACGACCTCGGGGCGAAACATCCCGGCCCCGAAGAGCTCCATCCACGCCCCCCTCTCCTCGATCCAGACCTCGGCCTCCATGCTCATCTCTGTATAAGGGAAGTAGCCGGGGCGGAACCTGAACCGCTTGGCTCCGAGGCCCTCCATGTAGGCCTTGAGGTAGCCCTGCATGTTCCTGAATGTGACTCCCTCGCCGACGACGATGCCGTCGGTCTGGTAGAACTCCGCCAGGTGGTTCCAGTCGATGGTCTCGTTCCTGAAGACCCTGCCCACGCTAAAGAATTTGGCGGGGAGGTCGTCCGGCTTGAGCTTAGCGATCTGGCCGACACTGAGACAAGTGGTATGGGTGCGGAGGCAGTTCCTAGCCGCGAACTCCGGGTCCCAATGATACTCCCAGCCAGTGGATCCGGTGGTCCACCCGTCCTCGTGGGTCTGCTTGACTCGCTCAACCATCTCCGGGTCCGGGAGCTGTCCCTTGTACGGCGTCTTCATGTAGAATGTGTCGGCGAGGTCCCTAGCGGGATGGTCCTGGGGCTGGTAGAGGGCGTCGAAGTTCCAGAAGCTGAGCTCCACGTGCTCCCCGGTCATCTCCTTGAACCCCAGCTCCACCCAGAAGCGGCGGATGTAGTCGATGACCTGGCTGACGAAGTGGCGCTTCCCTGGAGTAAGGCTCGGGACGGGGAGGGTGACGTCGTACCTCTGGAAGGAGGTGTCCCTCCAAGCGCCCGTCTGAAGTATCTCCGGCGTCAGCTGGGTTATCACCTTCACATCCCCCGGTGGCTCGACGTATGGGGCGACCTCCTTTCCTAGGTCGGTGATGCCCACCCATCTCTCCACTTGCTCCTCCACCTCGACCAGCCCGCGTTTGACCAAAAGGGTTAACCTCTCCTCGGCATCGTCGTCGAGGTTCAATTCGACACCCTCATTTAGGGA
>DATLAV010000025.1:0-2823 GCA_035527235.1 Patescibacteria group bacterium
GATCCGTCGACCAGGACGGCTCAGTGAGCACAAGGACCGAGTAAATCCCACTTTTTTCCCTGTTTTTATGGTTCAAGTTCTTTAGGTATGTTTGACTCGCATGGGACAGCCGTCTGGCAGAACCCGCACCCGTAGCCGTCGAACCCGTAGTGACTGGGCACGTACTCCCGCGTCATGTTGACGTACAGGCGGCAGGTCCTCTTGTCGTGCCCCTCCTCTGTTATGGCTCCTATGGGGCACCGTTCCATGCATTTGCTGCATGCGCCTTTGGCGTAGAAGAGGCAGTAGGCGTGGTGGTCTGTGTAGGGCCTGGGCGTGGGATCGATCCTGATGTTCACCACGACGCTTCCTGTCCTCATGGCCTTCCCGCGGGGCGTTATGAGGCCGTCGCTGAGGCCGAAGGTGCCCAGCCCGGCGGCGTACGCGGCGTGTCTCTCGGACCACGTGGAGGCGTATAGGTACTTCTCGGAGGTGGCTCCCTTCCACAGCGGAGACAGCATGGGGGCTGCTGCCTCGACGTCCTCCTCGGCTAGCTTCTCGACCACGTGCTCCCTTAGCATGACGTTCACCTCCTCGCCGAATATTCTGGAGCGCGCCCATCGCTCGCTGGGGAAGTGGGTCTCCTTTCTGTGATCCCTCTTGGTGGCCTCTGTCTGGGGCAGTATCCAGCTCACAACGGTGAGGTCCTCCGCCTTGAACTCCTTGCCCGGATAGGCGTGGCTGATGAACTCCAGCGGCGACAGGTAGAAGCCGCCTATATCCTGCTTGTAGAACTCGTAGAGGGGGTCTGCGCCGCTGCTATAGCCGACGATGGGTTCGGCCCACGCGGGCTCGTCGCCCCACTTCTGCATCGTGTTCATGGGGCCTGCTATGAAGTCCTTGATCACCTTCTCCATCCATCGAGCCGGGTCGTCATGCAAGTTAACCACGCCGTCCTAACCGGAAGCGCTTTATTTAAAACAGACTTCATCAAGTTAAAAAGCTCCGCGGGGAAGATTGGTTGACAAACGAGAGGTACCTCTATCTCACCTGGATGGATGTTCAGCGTCTGTCCGAGAGACTCGCCGACATGATAGCCGAGAGCGGGTTCAGGCCCGACATCATCGTGGCGGTGAGCCGAGGTGGCTTCGACCCCGCCAGGATTCTGAGCGACGAGCTCAACATCCGGAGCCTCGCGAGCCTTCAGGTCATATACTACGCGGGGGTCAACGAGAGGAACGACAAGCCTCAGGTGAAGTACCCGCTCAACGCGGACATTTCGGGCCTCAACGTGCTTGTTGTTGACGACGTCGCCGACTCCGGGAGCAGCCTCAAGGTCGTGAAGGAGTACGTTGACAGCCTCGGTCCAAGGGAGGTCAGGATAGCTACCCTGCACCACAAGCCGTGGAGCACCTTCGAGCCCGACTTCTACGCGGAGTCGGCTGACAAGTGGATAATCTACCCGTGGGAGCCGCGGGAGAGCATCGAGGACATAAGAGAGAAGCTGCTGTCTGAGGGGGTCCCGGAGGACGAACTCGCCTTGAAGCTCACTGAGATAGGGTTCACCAGTAAACAGGTGCGGCGGTTCCTAGGACTCAAAGACGTATAGGACCTCATCGTAGGTGCGGCCCATCCACTCGGTCCCCGGCTCATAACGGACCAGCTTCTTATCTTCGAGCGTCTCACGTAGCCGCGCGTTGGCCTCCTCCAAGCTGATCTCCTTGTCCCTGAGGAGCTCCAGGGGGATGTATACCTGTACAGGTATGGCGGACAGCCTGTTTTCAACATCAAAATTTTCTCTATTTTGTTTACCCAAAATCGATTTAAATGGCTTCGATGTAGAATTCGCATAGTGGTTGTATGCTTATGAACAACATCAAGGGATCGGACCCCGAGGTATATCAGCTAATTCTCAATGAAACCAATAGGATAGAGAATGGGGTCGAGTTGATTCCCTCTGAAAACTTCGTCTCCAGAGCGGTTCTACAGGCGATGGGATCGGTTTTCACGAATAAATATTCCGAGGGCTACCCGAAGAGGAGGTACTACGGCGGGCAGGAGTTCGTGGATAAGGTCGAGAACCTGGCGATCGAGAGAGCCAAGAAGCTGTTCGGGGCGGAGCACGTCAACGTGCAGCCGTACTCGGGTTCACCCGCAAACCAGGCCGTCTTCTTCGCGCTGCTGAACCTCGGCGACAAGTATATGGGCCTAGACATGAACTGCGGCGGGCATCTGACGCACGGAAGCCCCGTAAACTTCTCAGGCATCCAGTACAGGCCAATACCCTACTTTGTCGACAGAGAGACCGAACTGATAGACATGGATGAGGTGAGGAAACTGGCTTTGAAAAATAGGCC
Organism: Patescibacteria group bacterium; assembly: GCA_035527235.1. Taxonomy (GTDB): domain Archaea; phylum Thermoproteota; class Bathyarchaeia; order TCS64; family TCS64; genus BS750m-G28. Next base: position 2,337 of record DATLAV010000025.1, read on the forward strand.
GAAGATGATAATATCCAGCCTTACGGCGTATCCGAGGAAGCTGGATTTCAAGGAGTTCCAAGAGATTTGTCAGGAGGTCGATGCTTACCATCTCGCCGACATCAGCCACATCGCCGGGCTCATAGTTGGGAGCGTCCACGAGTCTCCGTTCCCCTTCACGGACGTCATCACAACAACCTCTCACAAGACGCTGCGCGGGCCTAGAGGGGCCGTCGTAATGTGCAAGAAGGAGGACAGGCTGCACGACGAGTACCACGGCGACACTGAGAAAAACCTTGCGCAGTTGATAGACTCCGCGGTTTTCCCTGGGCTCCAGGGAGGGCCCCACGACCACATAACCGCTGCTAAGGCCGTCGCCTTCGGCGAGGCGCTGAGGCCCGAGTTCAAGGAGTACGCGCGCCAGATAGTGAAGAACGCCAAGGCATTGGCCGAGGAGCTGATGGCGCAGGGCGTCAAGCTGGTCACAGACGGGACGGACAACCACCTC
>DATLAV010000026.1:0-2587 GCA_035527235.1 Patescibacteria group bacterium
CTCCTGCGGGTTGTCCTCGAAGTTGAATGTCATGGTTATGCTGGGGGGGAGCTCCTCGTCGACGATCGTCTTGTACATGTTCTGTAATCTTTCGGACATCTCTTCAAAACCTCAATAAATGGTGAGCACTGACTGGAATACAATGATCTACAAATATTTAGGGGCTTATGTTGGGGGCGCTCACATGCGCTCGGGGGCGTCGATCCCTAGCAGCGTCAGCGCGTTCCACAGCACGATCCGCACTGCGTCGACGAGTTCCAGCCTTGCCCCCATCAGCCCCGGCGTTTCCGCCTTCAGCACGGGCAGCGAGGCGTAGAAGCTGTTGAACCTGTCGGCGAGTTGGTTGGCATAGGCGGTTATGTCACCTGGCTTCAGCTCCTTGGCGGCCCCCTCGAAGGCCTCCGGGAAGCCCGCCAATGTCATTATGAGCTCCCGCTCCTTGTCCTCGCCTAGGGCGCCATGATCAGCCTCGAACTCCCCCTCCGCCCTCTTCAGTATGTTGCAGGCCCTGGCGTGGCTGTACTGGATGAAGGGGGCGCTGTTGGTCTCGAAGTTGAGGGCCTTCTCCCAGTCGAAGACCACCGTCTTCATGGGGTCGATGCTGAGCATAGTGTACTTTACGGCGCCGTGACCCACCATCCTGGCGATCTCCATCTTCTCATCCTTGGAGAGGTGGGCAGACCGGGTGTCGACCTCCTCGTACGCCCGCTTCACCGACTCGTCGACGACCTCCAGAAGGGTGACGTACCTGCCGAGCCTCCCACTCATCTTGATGCCGGGGAGCTTGACGAACTCGTAGGCGTAGTGGAGCTGATTGTCCCCCATCCAGGTGTTCCCCAGCGCTGCGAGGGCGAGTCTCAGTTGGAGTTGGGCGAGGGTCTGCTCGTAGCCGATCACGTTGATCACCCTCTCCACCCTGCTGAACTTCCAGATGCTGTACGACATGTCCCTCAGCGTGTAGAGGGTGGTGCCATCGCTCCGGACGAGGACAAGGCGGGGGATCTCGTGGTCGGGATTGAGTCCCCAGCGCTCCTTGAGGTCGAGGTCGTTGGCGATGCGGTCGCAGTCTAGGATGAGGGCTCCCTCGTCGTAGAACGCGTAGGGGGTCGCCTTGAGCCCCTCGAGCACCTCGTCGGCCGCCTTCTCCCAGACAAGGTCGCTCTCGAAGTCGAAGGAGTCGAAGCCGATGCCGATCTCCCCTAGGCTCGTCTCGAAGCCCTTGAGGCAGTAGCCGATGAGCTGTCGGACCTCGGCGACGGTCTCAGGCACTTTGTTCTCGTAGGCGGTGTTCAGCTTCACTATCTCGGCGTTGGGGTCCTCGATCTTTGGGATCTCCTCTGCGAGGGCTTTGTAGACGTCGGGGAAGCGCTTCACCAGCTCAGCAGCGGCGGTCTCGTAGTTATCGATCTCGTCCTGGAGCTCGACGATCTCGTTGACCCGCCCCCTATCATCCGCCTCCTTAAGCTCTTTTCTCTTCTTCGTGAGCTCGTTGACGACGTTGACGGTGGCGTAGATAGTGCCCACCCAGAGCTCCGCCCTCCCCTCGGGCTCGGGCTTCCCCAGGAGCTTCCAGCCGTAGGTGGCCATGGCGACTTGGCGCCCCATGTCGTTGACGAGGAAGTGGACGACAATGTCGTGGCCCCTGCTCTCCAGCATTTTGGCGAGGCAGGAGCCCAGGATGGAGTTCCTGGCGTTACCAATGTGGATGGGCCCGTTGGGGTTGGCGCTCGTGTGCTCCACCATCACCTTCTCGGGGGAGTCAGTCTGTACAAGTCCATATCTATCGTCCTCGCCAAGCACCGCCTCAAGCACGATCTCAGCGAGGCTGCCGGCGTCCGCCTTGAAGTTGATGTATCCGTTCACCGCCTCCACGGAGTCGATGAGCGTCGAGGGGCCAGCGTCCATCTGGGCAACGATCCTTTCTGCGATCTCCGCGGGCTTCTGCCTGACGCTCCTGGCGAGTTGGAAGCATACGGGTGAAGACAGCTCCCCCATCTCCGGGTTGGGGGGACGGGAGTACTTGGAACTGGGCAGCTCAGCCCCGGGGTAGGCCTTCTCTGTAGCCTCCGCGAGGAGTAGCTGGCACTCTTCTCTCAGCTTCGCGAGGGGGTCAGACATCATTCCTCACATCTATGGGCAAGCCTCTTCGGGCTTTCCAGTAAGGCGAGCGAGCATCAAACTAAAGAGAGTTACGCTTTCTCTGGAAGGTAACCCGTGAAAAATATTGGGCTGGGCGCCCCTCAGAGACCGTGCCTCTTAAGGAAACCGTGGACCCTGCCATTCCAGAGGGAAGGGTTCTCCCTCGGCGCGGCGTGGTGGCAGCCCTGGTTGATGATGTACTCACTGTTGGGGATCGCTTGATGCCACTCGTAGGCCCCTGTAATGGCGCTCTGGGACTCGAGGCCCCCTATCATGACGAGGACGGGCACCCTCTCCCCCAGCCTCCGCAGCTCTTCGGCCCGGGGCCTCAGGTCCCAGTACTGGAGGGACCTGAGCATCCTCGTGGAGTTGAGCTTTCTCTGCTCGGACGTCCTCCAGCTCCCCGCCTCCCTCTGGATCTCCGAGTAAGCTGCGCCCAGCTTCGACT
>DATLAV010000027.1:0-3875 GCA_035527235.1 Patescibacteria group bacterium
TGAAAGGATTCGGCGACGACATGCTGAAGGTCTCCGGCGTCAAGTTCGCTCTCGACAGCATGGGGACGATGGGAACGGCCGCCACGTACGAGCCCTGCACAGGTAACCCCGGCAGCCTCGGTATACTGCTCATGGAGCCCGAGACACTGAAGGAGTACATCGTTGAAACCCACAAGGCGGGGCTCCAGAGCGCGACCCACTCCATCGGCGACAGGGCGATCGACATCAACATGGACGCCATCGAGGCCGCGCTCGAGGAGCACCCCGTAGAGGACCACCGCCACAGGATCGAGCACTGCACCCACTGCGGCCCCAAGCAGCTGGAGAGACTGAAGAAGCTGGGGGTCGTCGCAGCCGAGTCCAACTACGTCTGGAACTTCGGGGACGCCTACAAGTACCAGTTCGGCCCCAAGCGATCCAGGTGGCTCTACCCCTACAGGAGCTTCAAGGAGTACGGCATAGTCGCGAGCAGCAACAGCGACTACGGCGGAGGCCCCTGGCACGGCAACCCGATCCTCGGGATCTACGCCATGGTGACGAGGAGAACCGAGGGGGGCGACACCATCGGGGAGAACCAGTCCGTCGACGTGATGGAGGCCATAAGGACATACACCATCAACGGTGCATACGCCAGCTTCGACGAGGACAAACTCGGCAGCATCGAGGAAGGGAAACTGGCGGACATGATCGTGCTCAACGAGGACATCACAAGCATCGACGCAGACCGGATAAAGGACGTCTTCGTGCTCAAGACGATACTGGGCGGGAAGACGGTGTACGAGAAGGAGTAAAAGTCCCCGTTCAAGGTTGGTGAGGGGAGCCTCCCTCACATCGTGCCTTTTCTCATGTTGTGGGAACCTGCGTCCACTTTCTCACCTGCACTTGGAGGCCTGCTCCTTGAGCCATAATAACATAGATATACTCTCACCGTAAACCTATTTTCAGGAAGGGAGGATCGAATGAAAGCGTATGTCCTCATCAACACGGAGCTTGGCCAAGAGGCCGCCGTTGTAAAGGATCTCAACCAGGTACCCGGCATTACGAGTATCTATTCCCTCTACGGGATCTATGACGTGATCGTCGTGGTGGAGGCAGAGTCGATGGAGAAGGTGAAGGAGATCGTCTTCAACAACATCAGGCGCCTCGAGAGCGTCAAGACCACGATCACCCTCATAACCTACGGAGAAGGCATCACGAGGAATTAAACTCCTCACAGGATCCACGCCCCCCTTTGAGGCAGAGTCCCCCATATGAGGTTCTGGTTCTTTTAACGACTCAGTTATGTTACATTAAATCGAAATAATTTAACCATAATTCAATTTTGGGAACCAAGGAGAAGTACGATAAACCCTCTTCATGCCTCCTTGGCTCCCAGATTTTACTTGAGGAAAAAAAGACATCCCCTGAACCCTTAAAATCAAACATTTTAATGCTGCCTTTCGTTTAACATATTGAAAGGTTATGGCAAGACCAAGAGGGCTAGGATTCGGCGGTTTTCTCATCGGGCTCGGGGCTGGCTGGATGACCTTCAGGTACATGACCCTAACGACTCAGATGTGGGCTTGGCTCATGATCATAGCTGGGAGCGCCATCGTCGCATCGGCGGTCGTCTCCTATTATAAACCGGGGTTCAACGCCGGCTCGCTCGTCTCCGCGGTCGCAGGTGGCCTCATACTATCTCTCGTGATGACCCAGGGCTTGGGCTTCGTGAACTTCATATCAGATTCGGGCGGCGTCTACCCCTACTCGGAGGAGGAGGTCCGCAATTTCGATGGCGGCGTCGCCGTGAGCGATGTCCTGTTCAGCACGGAGAACGTGAACGGCATTGTGGACGTGTCAACGTGGAGCAGTAACTCCTACAGCATCAACGTGACCGTGATCGGCAAGGGGACCTCGGAGAGCGACGCCCTGAGCATGCTCGGGAACGTGGAGACCGACGTATCCACGTTCCCCGTCGGCGGTCGCCTAGAGATCGTTCTCACCATAGACGTGCCGAGGACGCTCTGGAAGAAGGCCACAGTCAACGTCGAGGTCAAGCTACCCGCCTCCGCAACAGTCGACCTCGACGTCAGCACGACGAACGGCGAGTTGCGGACGGCGGACTTGACCGGAGGAGACCTGTACCTGACACTGACCAACGGGAACATGGTCATCGACGATGTCACAGCGTCCACGATCCATGCATCGACCACGAACGGAAATGTGCAGGGAACCCTGGAGGCCGAGGACGTCTCCGCTAGGACCACCAACGGGCGGATCACGCTTGAGGTCCCCTCTCAGATGAGCGGAAGCTACGATCTGAGCTCAACGAACGGCAACATCGAGGTCAGCGTGAGCCCATCCCAAGACGTCGGTTTCAAAGTCGACCTGAGCGTCAGCAACGGCGTCACCTCCATCAGCCTGCCGGACCTCGACTACACGACCAACACAGCCAAACACAAGGTCGCCGAGACCGAAGGCTACTCGTCGATGTCCGTCAAGATCGAGGTAGAAGCCTCCACGACCAACGGGAACGTCGAGGTCGGCTCCTGAGCTTCCCCACCCCTATTTCTCCATGTACTGCTGGATATTGGTGAGTGTATACCTCACGTCGCCTATGCCCCTGGTCGCCCTCACCCGAGAGATGAAGTCCAGGACCGTCTCTAGGAGCCCCTGAACGAGGAAGACCTCGACGCAGCGGGTGCCCCCGACGTGGAAGTGCATGTTGAAGGAGATGTTCTCGTCGAACAGATGCCTCAGGTCCATGAGCTGCGAGTTGACCTCCTGCCTCTCCTTCTCCATGAGGGCTGTCACCGTCGACAGCACCTCACCCCTCTCGAGGCGCTGGAGGGCGAAGTTGGAGAGCACGTCCCTCACTGCCAACCTGATCGCCTCCGAGCGGCTGGAGTAGCCGGATCTCTCCACGAACTCGTCAAGCCTTTCCAGCAAGTCGGGGGACAGTGAGATGCTGATGACCGTCATGATTATTAAAAAGGAGTTCACTTGTTATTAATTTTTATTAAAAAGCCCTACTCATATAGCATCGAATTAATAAAGATCCCTAATCTCTTCCCGTGAAAGGTCAGAGGTTTGGCGGAGATGAGGCACGACCACGAACACGATCATGAGGGACACGATGAGGAGGGCCACTCGCACTCCGCCCACGTCCACGAGCATTCTGAGGGCGGATGGATCCCCCTCGCCATCTCCACCATTACACTTGTGGCGGGATTGGCGCTCCGATACCTCCAGGGCCCCCCCCTCTACTCCGACCTACTGCTGATGACGACGGCCGTCCTCTCGGGGTACAAGCTTGCCGAACTGGGCCTCAGGAGCCTAGTCAGGCTCAACATCAGCATCAACATTCTCATCACCATCGCCTCCGTCGGGGCCTTCGCCATCGGCCACCCCGAGGAGGGAGCGGCAGTCGTCTTCCTCTTCAACATCGCAGAGAAGCTGGAGGACTACGCCACCGACAGGGCCCGCCGCTCCATAGAGGCGCTGATGGAGCTGAAACCGGAGATAGCCGTCATACGTAAGGACGGCGCGGAGAGGACAGTGCCCGTCGAGGACGTCTGGCCGGGGGAGGTCTTCGTACTCCGACCCGGTGATAGGGTCCCCCTCGACGGCGTGGTCATCGAGGGCGCCTCCAGCGTGAACCAAGCGACCATAACCGGCGAGTCCACGCCCGTCTCAAGAACGGTAGGAGATGAGGTGTACGCCGGCACGATAAACATCGACGGCTTCATGGCCGTAAAGGTGACCAAGCTCTCCGGCGAGACGGTGCTCTCAAGGATCCTTGAGATGGTCGAGGAGGCGGAGGAGGGGCGCTCCCCCACCGAGGCGTTCGTCGACAGGTTCTCCCGCGTCTACACCCCGACGGTCATAGTGCTGGC
>DATLAV010000028.1:0-15437 GCA_035527235.1 Patescibacteria group bacterium
ATCCTCCCCAGCGACAGCAAGGAGATGATCACGGGTGAGGGCATCGAGGAGTACTACAAGAAGCGGTTCGGGGGCGCCAGGACGCCGACGAGGTATCCGAAGGAGTATGAGACTGGCATCGGGAAGGAGGGCGTCGAGAAGCTGAGGGAGTTCGTCGAGGCGGGCGGCACCCTCGTTGCATTGGGCGAAGCGTCCGGGTTCGCCATCGAGGCTCTCGAGCTACCGGTCATCAACGTCCTGAAGGACGTGAGCCCCATGCAGTTCTTCTGCCCCGGGTCAACACTTCACGTGGAAGTCAACAGCGACAACCCGCTTGCTTCAGGCGTCTACGACGACCTCCTGATAGTCTTCAGGAACAACGCCGCGTTCGAAGTCGTACCAGGACCCTACAACCACGAGATGGACGTCGTTCTCAGCTTCCCGGATAGGCACATCATGGAGAGCGGCTGGCTCATCGGGGAGAACCACCTAAGCAGGAAGGCGGCGCTCATAGAGGCGAAGAAAGGCAAGGGCAGAGCGGTGCTGTTCGGATTCTCGCCTCAGTTCAGGGCGCAGACCGACGCCACGTTCAAGCTGCTCTTCAACTGCCTTATCGGATAGCTATTAGTATATATTATCTCCATTTTTACAAATACTGTTTATATCACTCTATACAATCGAAGACGTTTTATACCAAATGCATTGTAGCTAAAGAGAAAAGTGGTAAAAATGTCAGTTGAAAAATTTGCTAAAAAGGAGATTGTACAGATGCTTTCGGGCAGGAGGGGAGGGGGGACACGCGCGAGGGTGGGACCCATCGAGGGCCTCATCAACCTGGGCGCAGGTGATCCCAACTTCAACCAGCCCGAGTTCATCAACAAGGCCGTCTACGAGGCCATGAAGGCGGGCCAAACCCACTACAGCTTCGGCGGGGAGCCTGACTTTAAGGAGGCCATCGCCGAGTACTACAAGAAGTACGGCGTGATTGTTGACCCGGCCAGTCAGGTCCTCGTCACGAGCGGTGGAAGCCAGGCCATCTTCCAGGCCTTCGGGGCTATCCTCAACCCCGGGGACGAGCTTCTCATAATGGACCCTGCCTACGGTGGATACAGGGGACCGACCGCCTACTTCGGCGCAAAGATGACGAGAGCCAACCTGACGAAGGACGACAAGGGTATCTTCAGACCGGACATGGAGAACATCAAGGCGGCTATAACCGACAAGACAAAGGCACTGCTCATCTGCAACCCCGACAACCCGGCCGGAACGGTCTACACAGCGGATGAGCTAAAGGGCATCGCCGAGATCGCGGTCGAAAAGGACATCGTCGTCATAGCCGACGAGATCTACACCGAGTTCGTCTGGGACGGCGCCAAGCACAGGCCCATCATCAACCTCCCCGACATGTGGGAGAGGACCATCGTGCTCATGAGCTTCTCTAAGACCTTCGCCTGGACGGGATGCAGGGCGGGCTACATCATCGCGGGCCCCGAGATGATGCAGGCCGTGGGCGCGGTGCCGACAGGTATCTGTGGCATGCCCGTTCCGTTCCAGAAAGCAGGCACCCTGGCTCTCAAGGAAGGCTGGGACTTCGTCGACATGATGAGGAAGGAGTACAAGAAGCGCATCGACTTCATGGTGCCGAGGCTCAACGAGATCGACGGCATCACCTGTCCGTACCCGGAGGGCGCGTTCTACCTGTTCCCGGACATCTCCGGGGTCGAAGTACCCTCCGCAAAGTTCGCCATGGAGATGTTCCAGAAGGCGAAGGTGCGAGGCGCCGCGGGCAGCGGCTACGGCGAGAACGGCGAGGGCCACATCAGGTTCGCCCTTGTCAAGCCCGTCGAGGACCTTGCCGAGGCCTGCGACAGGATCGAGAAGCTGGTCAAGGAACTCTAGGGAAGATAAACTTCCCCACCCCATTTTTATTTTTCATCGTTCTAGTCGGCACTCCATGCGTTTAGCATCAAGGCGCCCAAAAATAACGAATGGTGCTGGACTTACCGTATGCACATGAAGTGACAGGTTTCACGTGACGGGCACGAGTCCGTCTTTGAGGTGAGCAGAATCGGCAAACTCGGTATAGTGATCGATTCAGTACGCCGTAGCCCCTCTTTCATTCACCCATCTGATTTATTTTCACGGTGAATGCCGTTTCTGGAATCGGATCACGATCTTTTAGATCGTTTTCTTGAAGATGGAGTGAGAGCGTCTCGTAATTTCATTGAAGCATTCGGGGAGCCTGTGAACACCGTCACTTGTTGATGATCGCTTCGTTCAGGCTGATCCTCTGGGACTTGATGGTCTCCTCGTCCGCCCAGCCGACGATGATGTGGTTCCGGCTGACGAGGTCGTCGTGGAGGCCAAAGTGCTCTCTGAGCCTCTTCTGGGAGTCCTCCCCGTGGGTGAGCCAGCAGGCGCCGAGACCCAGCGCGTGGGCCATGAGGACGATGTGGTCGGCGGCGGCCGCGGCGTCGTAGTAGATGTTCTGTGGTACGTACTCGTTGAACCTGAGGGCCTTGTAGAGCCGCATGTCCTGGCAAACCACTATCATGACGCAGTTCTCGATGGGAATGTCACTGCTCACCAGCTTCTGCTCGTCGGGGTCCCTCAGCACGATGAACCTTGTGGTACCCACGTTGCACCCCTGAGGTGCCCAGAGGCTCGCCTTCAGTATCTTGTGGATCAACTCGTCCGGTACGGGCGCGTTCTTGAACTGCCTGAAGGACCGCCGCCCGTAGATCAGCTTCTCCACGGTCGCCATCTCCTCGTCGGTGAAGGGCTCCGGCAGCCCCTCGCCGAACTCTGGGGTTCCCCCCTCCCTGAGGATCCTCGCGTAATCGATGTACCTGAGGCACCACTCGATGTCGGGCCTATCCGTCGGCAGCCCCCTCTCCTTCCAGATTTCTAGGAGGAGCTCCGCTGTCTTCCCGAACTCGGACGGGAGCCCCCTCTTGCCTGCCATGATGCGGTAGATGTTGACCTCGATGGTGTGATGAGTGCGCTCGTGAATGATGGCCCGCAGCACAGCGGGCTCGACCTCCATGAGCTCCTCCCGGGTGAGCCCGTGGATCCTGACGGGTTCCGTTAAAAATGTCACCGCAGGTAGCTATGACCCAGGACCATTTAAAATAGATTAAAAAGGGGAAAGGGGGGTGGACCTAACCGAATATTTTCTTGAAGCGCTCGACGATGTGCTTCTCGTCGCTAGGTAGCAGGTTGATGCAGTTTATCGCGAAGCTGTTGCTGCGGCCTCCCCTCACCCAGATCTCGGGGTCGTCCTCCCGCAGACTCATGATGATGTCGCGGACCTCCTGCATCGTCTTCTTATTGAAGATGAGGTTCAGGCCCATGGTGTGGTAGGCGACGCCTTTGCCGTTGGGTGGCAGGTAGCTGAGCTCCACGTCCTTGAGGCCCGGCAGGTCCTTGATGCCATTCTCGATGTAGTGGGCCTTCTCCCAGGCGGGCTCGATGCGTTCCTTCTCGTGGTCCATCTTCAGCCACTTCTTGAAAGCTACGATGAGGGCGACGACCTCCTGCCTGTCGAGCTTGTAGCCCCTGCCGATGCTCCTGTAGTAGCCTCCCTGCTCCAGGGGGCCGGCCTCGGCACCGATGAAGCTGTGGAGGGCGATGGCCTCGATGAGGCCCTTCTTGCCGATGCAAAAGCCCGTCGAGTTTGGCCCGCCGACGTACTTACCACCGTAGCAGGCTACGTCCACGCCCATCTTGACGTACTTAGTGAGCCCGTCGAGGGGGTACGTCATGCCTGAGACGTCAAGGATCACGGGGACGCCGTGCCTGTGGGCGACCTTCACGGTCTCCTCGACAGAGAGGACGCCCGGCCTCAGGGAGCCCGCGATGACGTGGTGTATCGCGGCGGTCTTGTCGTTGATCGCGTTCTCCATGAGCTCGGCTGTGCAGCCCCAGGACTCGTCGCCGACCTGGACGAACTTGGCCCCGGGAACCTCCATGCTCCTGTCATATAGCAGTAGCCTGTTGGCCCTCTGGATGATGATCTCGTTCTTCATGCCGGTCGTGTCGGGGAGGTGCCTCATCCTCTCCGGGTCCTTCCCGGCCATGGCCGACGCCGCGGCGAGGACGAGGGCGTTGAAGGCGCCCGACGTGATCCAGCCCGCCTCGGCTCCGCAGGCCTCGGCGATGGTCTCACCGCCCTTCTTGATGAGGTCCCACATGTAGACGTAACTCTTGTTGGCCTCCTCCATGGCCTCCAAGAGGTCTTTGGAGAGGGCCGATCCCCCAAGCCTGGTGAGGGCGAAGGAGGCGTTGACGACCTTGTGCACTCCAAGCTCCTTGTAGATACTCATGATGATCGGATAGGTGTTGGGAGACTCCGGATAAAACAGTTTCCAGCCTAAACCCTTTAAGAGGTTCCGAGAATCTTCTGAAGATTCGTGATGTACGCGAGGATGAGGGTGCGGGAGTTCGGGTGCAGCCTAGGTCAGCTGGAGACGGGGAGGCTCAACGCGATCACCGACGTCGACGGCGTCGGGGTGGGCCACTCCACGTTGATCGAGGGGGACTCTGTGAGGACGGGGGTGACCGCCATCGTCCCCCATCAGGGGAACCCCTACGAGGAGAAGGTTACTGCGGCCGTTGACCTCTTCAACGCCTACGGGAAGGCGACGGGGCTCCCCCAGATCATGTTCGAGGGGGTCATCGAGGTCCCCATCCTACTCACCGAGACGTTGAACACTTGGAGGGTGGCCGACGCCGTGCTCGATTACATGGAGGAGGGCTACGGCGTGAAGCCTCGGTCCCTCAACGCGGTGGTCGGGGAGACGAACGGCGGGGGCCTCACCGACAACTTCGGGAGGCACGTCGGCAGGGAGCAGGTCTTCGAGGCGCTGGACACGGCGAAGAGCCCGAGGGGGCGGGGATCGGTCCCTGAGGGGAACGTCGGCGGGGGCACTCCAATGACTGGCTACGGCTTCAAGGGTGGGATCGGCACGGCGTCCCGGGTCTTCGGGAACTTCACCGTGGGAGTCCTGGTTCAGCTGAACTGCGGCAGGAAGGACGACCTCAGGATCGACGGCGTCCCCGTGGGCAAGGAGGTTAACCTCCCCGAGTCGCCCTGGAGGCCTCCGGGCAACTCGATAATGATGATCGTCGCCACAGACCTCAGGATGGACGCCCGTCAGCTCTGGAAGGTGGCGAAGAGGGCGGCGCTGGGGCTGGCGAGGACCGGCTCCTACGGCGGGAACAGCAGCGGGGACTTCACCATCGCGTTCACGACGGGGGAGAAGACCGTGGAAGGGCTCAAGGAGGCGGTGCCCCAGATAGACCGCCTTGGGCTCGGGGACGGCTTCCTCAACCCGGTCTACAACGCCACTGTCGAGGCGACGGAGGAGGCGATCGTGAACGCCCTGTTTAAAGCCGAGACCATGGTGGGCCACGGCGGGAGGACGAGGCACGCCCTCCCCCTAGACCAGGTGACGGAGATCTTCGAGAGGTATGGGAGGCCCCTGGCTAGATAGGGTTCCCGATTTTCTTTAACCCCTGTACTCCCGGAAGAAGCTCTCGGTCTGGGACAGGTACTCATCCACGTCCTCTCCGGTGTGGGGCTCAGCGATGAAGCAGTGAGGCAACGTCGAGCTCACGTAGGCGATGTTGTGGGCGAGCATGTGGGCGTAGTAGGCGAGGGCGGGCTTCGCGTCGTTCCTCGTCATCTCCCTGACGTTCCTGGGCGCCTCCCCCTGGAAGTGGATGGCGAACCCTGAGCCGACGCCTGTAACTGCTGCCTCGAGGCTACTCCCCCCGATGATCTCCTTGAGGCCGTCCCTCACCCTAGCCCCCAAGCGGTCGATCTTCTCGTAAACCCTGCCGTCACTCAGGATGTCCAAGGTTGATAGCCCGGCGACCATACTCACGGGGTTCCCGGTGAAGGTCCCGCCGTGGAACGCCCTCTCCTGCATCCTCGGGTACTTCCTGTGGTCGAGCCGCTCGAAGACCTCACGGCCGCCGACGAAAGCTCCTATGGGGAAGCCACCGCCCATAATCTTCCCGAGGATGGTGATGTCAGGCGTTACGCCGTAGAATCCCTGGGCACAGCTGGGGCCCAGCCTGAAGCCCGTGATGACCTCGTCGAAGATGAGGAGGGTCCCCGTCTGGTCGCAGATCTCCCTCAGCCCCTCAAGGTAGCCGGGCTCGGGGGTGATGAGGCCCCCTGCTCCCAGCACGGGCTCCACGATGATGCAGGCCAGCCCCTCGGCCTTCGCTGCTTCACGGGCGGCGTCGAGGTCGTTGAAGGGGATGATGGTGGTGTCCTCGACGGTCTTCGGATTGAGGCCCGCGGACTCGGGGATGTCGAAGGGGGCGTGGACGCCGACGTGGAGGCTGTCGTAGCCCCCATGCCATCCGCCCTCGATCTTGGCCATTCCCATCCGCCCCGTGTAGGCCCTCGCCAGGCGGCTGGCGTACATGTTCGCCTCGGTGCCCGAGCTCGTGTACCTCACCATCTCGGCGCTGGGGACCATCTCGACCAGCTTCTCGGCCAGCTCGATCTCGAGTTCGTGGGAGAAACCGATGTGGGTGCCCCTCCTGACCTGCTGGGTGACTGCGTCCATCACCTTCTTGGGTGCATGACCTAGGATGAGGGCGCCGTGGCCCGTCCAGTAGTCGGTGTAGATGTTGCCGTCTACGTCGGTCAGCTTGACCCCCTGAGCGCTATCCACGTAGAACGGGTGGGGGGTTATATCCCTGATAGCGTAGGAGACCCCTGCGGGGAGAACCTTCCCGGCCCTCTCGTAGAGTTCTCCCGATCTCCGGGTCTTCTCCTCGTAGTCGCTCATTGATGAAACACCTTTGTGGATGATATATTCCGTGATGAAATAACAGTTACCCTCCCCGTGTAGATCTTATTTTCCGCTGGCTCTCTATAGCGCTAAATAGATTCTCTGCATTATGTTTATTAGTGGACCTTAGTTAACCATCGGAGGTTTCCCCGGATGAATCTCGCTTTAAAAAAAAGGCCTGTTTCCCTTGCACTAAACAGCCATCATCGCGAGTGGAATTCCCCAAGTTTTCCGGGGAGCCTTTTTATCAATTAAATATAGAGAAAGGGGTGGATCAGAGGAAATAGCTTGGGGGCAGGACCGACTTGCCCGTCCTCTCCTTCAGCTCCTGGAGCTCCTTCTTCTGCGCGTTGAGGACCTCCCAGAACTCCTCGGGCATTCCGGGCTCGGGGCTGAATATCTCCTCCATCCTGGCTATCTTCTCAAGGTACCTGTCCAGCCTGACGTCGTATTGGAGGTTGTATTCCTCCTGGGTGTACTCCCTGTCGAAGACGAGCCTGAACAGGTCCCTGAGGTCCTCGTACCTCGGCAGGTAGCCGATCGGGGTCCTGATGGCGTCGTACTCGCCGTGGATCCTGCCCTCAGCCCAGATGACCCAGATTTTCTTGTCGACCTTCTCGTTGGTGTAGGTCCCCTCGTGCTTCAGGAAGTAGTTGGTGGCGAACACCCGTGGGCAGTTGCTTAGCCTCCTCCCGAAGCTGATGTGGTTGCTGAGGTAGGTGCCGAGGGGGACGACCATGAAGTCCATGACCGCCATGGGGCTGCTCGCCCTGACCCCCCTCCTTCCGATGGTTGCGGAGGTGGTCTCAGACTCGATGGTTGCCCCCATGTAGACCCCTTGCTCCCAGCTCAGGCTCTCGGCGATGGGGACGTTCGTGTCCGAGTCCCTGCCGCCGTAGAAGACCCCTCTGACCACGACGCCCTCAGGGTTGTGTATGTTGGGGTCGGCGTTCTCGAGCTCGCTGAGCCTTATGGTGTACCTGGCGTTGGGGTGGGCGAGGGGTATCTCGTTTCCCTCGGGGTCCTTATTTCTCTTCTCCCATTCTCCGGAGTGGTTCATCCCCTCGGTGGGGTACTCCTCTTCGTTCAACCCCATGCCGAGCCAGTAGGGCCTCCTACCGTTGATGAGGACGTTGGAGAATATCATCTCCCTGGGCGTGTTGAGGACCTGGTAGATGAGCGGGTCATCCACGGCGTTGACGTCCCTGATGATCCCGAAGACCCCGGACTCGATGTTCACCGCCCGGCAGTTCCCCTCGTCGTCACACTTCAGGTACGCTATATCGTCGCCGACGATGCTCTGGCCCGGGATCATCGCGGTGCTCGTCTTCCCGCAGGCACTCGGGTAGGCCCCTGAGAAGTAGGTCACCCGTTCCTTGCCGGGGGGGTGGACGCCCATGATGAGCATGTGCTCGGTGAGCCAGTCCTCGTGGTTCGCCTTGTAGAGGGCGAGGCGGAGGGCCAGCTTCTTAAGGCCGAGGCTGTTCCCGGCGTATTGGTTGTTGACGCTGTAGACCTTGCCGTCCATAACGTCGACGTAGATGCGCCTTTCGTCAACGTTCACGGTGCAGTTCCTGTCGTCGAGCTCCCCGGCGGAGTGGACGAAAGTGAAGAAGTCAGGGGAGCCCCCGAGCCTCCTGAACTCCTCGTAACCGCTCCTGTATAGGAGGTCCTCGCTGTGGGCAACGTATGACGAGTCCGTGAGCTGGAGGGCGCACAACGCGTACCGGCTCTCAGTAGGCCCGAGGCTGAAGAACCGGACGAGCATCTCCTTCCCTGCCATGGAGCCATCGAGTAACCCCAGGACCTCCTTGAGCCCCGCCTCCCTCTCCACAGAGTTGATGCCCCGGCTCAGGCTCCGGCCCTCTGGCAGGAGGACCGCCGTGTGGGCCTTGTCCCGGGCCTGATCGTAGTAGCCATCATAGTGGATGGTGTGGCCGTGCATGTCGAGCTCCGTCTCCTCGCCGTTGTCCAGAGCGAGCTGACGTACGTAGGCGATCTCCTCAGGATCGTCCGTGATGACGGTCACCTTGGCGGGCTTACACAGGGCGACGAAACGCTCCACCTGCTCAACTACGTATGGGTTGTTGAGGGCCTCGAGCTTGGAGAGGACCCACTCCTCAAGAACGTTCGAATGTGAACTGGGCATGATGCCTCTCTGAGAAAACTTTTGCCCTGTATATAGCATTTCCCATCGAGTAAATATGGATAAATATTCAAAGAGATCGATCGGCGGCGAACTTATCCTACCGATGAAGTATATTCCCTCGTACTCGCACCTTCAGAACTCTGCTGAAAAATGGGGGTAGAATGCTAATGTTCTGGCTCCCTATCATCATATGGATAATGGTCACGACCGGAGAATGAGGCCTTGAAACCAGAGAGGGATTTCTCGACCGCTTCAGCCACCCTGGCCCCGATGTCCCTCAGGACCTCCGGTTGCTGGATCCCGTTCCTGTCTAATAGGATCCTCTCACCCTTGCCGTTCTTGATCAACACCGTCCCATCCTGAACCGAGATGGCGTTGTCCTCGTTTAGGACGAAGGCCCGCTTGCCCCTCGTGAAGACGATCCCCTTGGCGTCCACGACGGCGACGCATGTCTTGCCATTTTCCCGCCAGAGTAGCACGCCCTTGTCGGGTGACGAGTTTCTTTCCATGTCCCTGTCGACGGACCGGGTGCCCAGGAGTTCATCTATCTCCCGGTTCGCCGTCTCCTTGAAGTCATCGAGGTCACTGTACCCATGACTCTCTGCATCCCTCAGGTCTACCGGCCGCGAGACCTCCTCGAGCCCGCTGCGACCGAGGTAGAGCTTGTAGCCCTCCATGGGACCCTTGTAGGATCGGCCGATGGCCCCCCTCTCGGTCTCGATGATAGCCTCCAGGGCGTAGCGGGTCTCCCCCAGGAAGATCACGCCCTCCTCCTCATGGTCCCGTTTTACGGCTGACCACAGGCATCCGGGCTCCACATCCACGATGAGCCTCTCGTTGGTCATCAGGCGGTGAGCCTCGAGGGTGACCTGGGGTTTTCCCGTCAGCTCAAAACGTGTCATCGTAGTAGTCCCCCTCGTCGTCGGCAGCCCTCGTCTGCCCGGCCCGCTCCCTCTCGACGCGGCTGGTTAGCCACTGGGCGAGGCGGTAGGCGAGGCGCCCTTCGACGGTCACGTAGTAGGTGCCCCTCACCTCGCCCTTGATGACGTAGCCCGCCTCTATGAGGGGGTTCAAGTGGTGGGTGAGGGAGCTCCCGGTCCTCCCTGTCCTCTGCTCCAGCTCGTTGAAGGTCTTCGCCCCCTCCTTCAGGGTGTCCAGGATCTTCAACCTCTCCTCGCTGCCGAGGGGGTTGATGACCTCGGCGACCCTATCGGGGGGGATGCCCTCTATCTCGGAGCTGTCCATCCTGCGGTGGACGTTCCTGTTCATGCGAACCCTCCTCCCGTCCTTCCAACTGTCGATGCCCCTGGTGACCTCCATGACGTTGGTTGTTATCTCCTGCATCATGTCCTCCAGGCCCTCCGTAAGCCCACTGAGGTCGATCTGAGGGGGCTCCACGACGATCCTGCGCGGCCTCGTGGAAGGCTTGGGCCTGCTGGATCTCATCGATTCGAGCTCCTCCTTCAACTCCTCCTTGAGCCTCCGGACCTCTTCGAGCTCCCTCTTTATCTCGTCTATGTCTCCCGACATATCAGTATCAATTAATGTACATTTATACACCTATATAAATATTCGGTAAAAATACAGTAAAGGATCTATCAGAACTTTTCTAAGTGGACAAGATCCTCCAGCGGCTTCTTGGGCCTCGCTTCAGGCTCCTCCCCAGGGTAACCGAGGGGGGTTAAAGCCACGATCTGCATCTCCCCTGGTATCCCAAGCGCCCCCTAAATCACCTTCGCGTGCTTCTCGAGGTTCCCCAAGTACGTTCCCTGCCAGCACGCTCCGAGGCCGAAATTGGTGGCGGCGAGCACCAAGTGCTCGAAGGCTATGATGCCATCCGCCTGGGAGCAGCGCCCCATGCGGGGGTCGATGCAGCAGACGATGACGATCGGAGCCTCCTACACCCAAGGGTTCAACTGCATCCTCCTCTTAGTCTCCGGGTCTCTGACGACTATGAAGTAGAAGGGCTGCAGGTTCTTCCCTGAAGGGGTCTGTCTGGCGATCTCGAAGAGCGTGTGGAGTAGTTCGTCGGGCACGGGGTCTGGCCTGTACTTCCTGATGCTCCTGCGGTTCCTGATGACGTCCATGAACTCCAGTGTAAACGCCTCATCGAACCGATCTCAGCTGGATACTTAAGGCATGGGCTGAGGGGCAGAGACTTACATACAGATTGACGGGTCTAGGTAGTGGGGCGCAGCTGGGATGAGAGAGAACGAGTGGTTGATGGCGAACGCGGGACCCGTCATCAGATACCGCACGGCTGCCGAGCTCTTGCATGAAACCGAACCTGCCCAGATGGAACGCCTAGAGGAAGAGCTGCTCTCCACAGGGATGGTGAATGCCTGGCGGGTAAACGTTGTCCCCAGGTTCAAGGCTTACGAGATGCACGGTAGCAAGTCTGAGGCGTGGGAGAACGCGATGGGGAAGATGTACGACTTCGGGCTCAGGAGGGGGATGGCCTCGCTGGACCGCGTCACCGCACCGTACATCGCATGGCTGGAGGAGAAACTGAGCCTGCCGGAGGGAAAACGCCCGTCCCGTTTCTACCTCATACTCGTGGCCGCGTTCCTCGCCATGACTGGCTACTCCGAGGAGGAAACCGTAGAGCGGGTAATCTCGGAGAGGCTGGAGACGATCTACCCCTTCGCAAGGAGGGGTGACCTCAGCGACTTTTACATCTCGAAGGAGGGGTACAGGCTCCCGAAGGTCTGGAGGAACAGGCCCCTCATCAACCCGGATCTGAGCGAGAGCGGGGTGATCCCGAGCGTCCACGACCTCAACGGATTCCTCCACTCGAGGTCCATGATGGAGGACCCCACACTCCGTGAGAGGGTGGAGACGATCGTCGGCTTCATTCTCACCCCGGAGTACCAGAAACTGGAGCCAGGCTACGGGATCCTCTACGAGAGGGAGACAAAGAAGTACTACGCCGCGGGCTGGAGCGTCCACCTCTCCGGCTTCTTCGGCCAAGAGGTGAAGGGGAGGAGCATCGACTTCGACCGGCCCAACCTCCTGCGTCTGAGCATGCTGAGCCACTCGAGGATTGCGAGGGGGCACCCGTGGTTCCGTAGGAGCATCGAACGACTCAAGGTGTACGAGGACGAGGATGGCCTCCTGACGTTCCCGAGGGAGTGGCTCCCGAACTTGGGCACGGGATACTTGATTTCAGGTAAGAGGATGACCCTCGAGGAGAACAAGGGACCGAGGAAGGCGATGACCGCGGAGTCGACCTTCGGATACCTTGAGATCACGATGAAGAAAGACTAGCGTCCATACCTTAAACGGCGTCCGCCTCATCGTGGCATGTTTTATTTGATGTGTACGACTTCAATTACGATGAAATTTGGGTAGGAACAAGAAGTGGGACGGATACACTTCCTGGAGCTACATCACGCAGGACGTCGACTACGCCGTCTACCTCCTGGAGAAGCAGGTGAATAGGGTCACCCCCTACGACTTCGGCCTCTCCAAGGCCCAGGAGGAGAGGGTCGAGGGCATAATAGAGGAGAACATAGTCATCAGCCTCCATGAGCACCTCAACGTCTTCGCGGCGGGCCCGCTCCCACCTGGAGGCGCTCCTTCGTTGGCTACGAGGGCCTCGCCCACTTGGGAATGGACGCCGTTTTCGAAAACAGCTTCTGTAGCACCTTCGATCAGGTCGTCAGCTTCATGGGGATACGGTTGTGTGACTACGCCCATCAGGACTTTGTTATACCGGCGTTGAAGGCGGATGACATCACCCGGGCGTTCAAGGAGGGAAAGGCTGCGGTCATCCAGACCATCGAGTAGGCCTCAGCCATCGACAGGGACGTCGACAAGATCGACCTCCTCTTCGGCCTCGGCGTCCGCTCCATGGGCATCGTCTACAGCGAGTCCAACACCCTCGGCTCTGGCTTGAGCGAGCTCGGGGACCAGGGCCTCACCGACGTCGGCTACGACGCCGTGAAGTGAATGAACAGGACCGGGATCGTCATCGACGTGTCCCATGCCAGCGATATGACCGCCATGGATACCGTGGAGGCTAGCGAGAAGCCCCTCTGCATCAGCCACGTCGGCTCCAGGACCCTAACCAACAACGCCCGGATGCTCCCCGACGAGATCCACCAAGCCTGCGCCGAGAAAAGGGGCCTCGTGGGAGTAGAGGCAGCAGGCTTCGCGCCCAGGACCGAGAAGAACCCCGAGGCGTCTATCGAGTGCCTCCTGGAGCACCTCGAGTACCTAGTGGACCTCCTGGGGGTCGACTACGTGGGGGCCGGGCCAGACAGCCTCTGGGGCGACCACGCTGGGCTCTACCGGGATGGCCCGAAGGGGACCGTCGTCAAGCGTACGGGAAGGGGGCACTACCCCCGCATGAGGCCTCCCGAGATGCCGGAGATCTTCGACTCCGGTGAGATGGTGAGGGACCTAGACTACGTGAAGAGGCTGGAGAGCCCGTCGGACTTTGGTAACATCGCGAAGGGCCTCGTGAGGAACGGCTACTCCGACGACGAGATAGCTACGGTGATAGGGCTCAACGGTCTCCGGGTCATCAAGGCCTGCTGGCCCAGATGACCGGCGCCTCCTTTTTTTAACGTGCGGGGATCCTGAACCTGAAGGTCGAGCCCTCCCCCTCCCTCGACTCGAAGGCCATGGATCCGCCGTGGGCCTCCACCGTCCTCTTGCAGTACGCCAGCCCCAGGCCCATGCCGCTCTCCTTGGTCGTGTAGAAGGGCTTAAACATGTTTACCTTCTCCTCCTCCTTGATCCCGATGCCTGTATCGGAGATCTCGACGACAAGTTCGCCGTCCGTCTTCGCCGCCCTGACTGTGAGCAGCCCCCAGTCTGGCATGGCCTTCAGCGCGTTCATCATCAGGTTCTCGAGGACCCTCTGAATCTGCTCAGGGTCCAGCTCCAAGTCATCGAGGTCGTCCCCGAACTCGGTCTCGAGGTTCACGTGGGATGGTATGCTTAAGCCCTTGACCGTGGTCTCGATCAGGTCTCTGATGTCCGTGGGCCTTAGTCTGACGGGGATGTCCGTGGTCTTGCTCCTGATCTTGCCGAGCATCTCGTTGGCACGCAGGACGGAGGCCTCGATGATCTCCAGACCCTGCTCGCTCCTCTCGGGCATGTTCCTGATGAGGTAGAGAGCGTTCCTGATGGTCTGCAGCGGCCCCCTCAGGTCGTGCCCCAGCATCGCGGCGATACTCCCGGCAGCGGCCATCCGCTCCGCGTCGATCAGCGCCCGGGTTTTCTCCTTCACGATGCCCTCGAGGTCCCGGGTGTACCTCCTCCGCTCCTCCGCCATCTCCTTCATCTCGGTGATGTCCTGGTGGATGTGGAACATGGCCTCCCTGCCGTCGAACTCGACGGGCGCCATGCTCGTCAGGATGTGTCTCACCTCACCGTCGTGCCTCACGATCCTGAACTCGTAGGTGGCGGGAATCTCCTCGCCCCGCTGCCGGGCATCGATGCGCTCCTGGATCTTCTCCCTGTCGTCCTCGTGCACGAAGTCGAAGGTGCTCATGCCAATGATATCGGAGGGATCGGTAAAGCCGGAGAGCTCCGCCCGCTTCCTGTTGGCGTATACTATGGTCTTCTCGACGGTGATGGAGGTGGGGTTGGGGGAGCTCTCGACGAGGGTCCTATACCGCTCCTCCGACTCGGACAGCCTCCTCTCGGCCTTGTGCTTCTTGACGGCGTTCCTGATCCGGTTGGCGAGGACCTGGTAGTGGCTCGACTCGATCTCCTTCCTAATGTAGTCGTCGATGCCCACCGAGAAGGCCTCCTCGGCGACCTCCTCGCTCCCGTGGCCGGTGTAGAGGATGAAGGGGGTGCTGCTGCTCTCTCGCACCTTCTTAGCGAGTTTGATGCCGGTCATCCTGGGCATCTTGAAGTCGGAGATGATGCAGTCGAACGACTCCTCCTCCAGGAGCCTGAGGGCCTCCTCGGGGGAGCCGACGGAGGTCACCTCCAGTGACGGATCGGCCTTCTTCAGGAAAAGTTTGGTGAAGGTGAGCTGATCCTTCTCGTCGTCGATGTGGAGCACTCGTGTTCCGGGTTCCTGGGTCGAGCCGTTCGGGGTCAATACAGATTTACAGACGATATTTTCTTATAAAGATTATACATTTAAAATATCCCATTCTTTGAGTCATAATTAGAGTTATTTTACATTTATAATAATTTCATACTTGCTTATAACACTCTTTTATTTTCATCATCGAAGTTCCTCTTCATCCACACAGCTCCCGCTCACCACCTTTAGAAGCGGTGTTTCACCGATCTCCCCACTTCAAGAAGCTGGGTCGGCTTTATCAACCTCAAGGGGGAGTTTTCTTTCCATGGTCGTGAGAGTTGTGGAACTTGGGCCGTTCGGATGCAGAATTGACAGAGGGACCATTCCAGACTTGTCGCATCTGCCAGAGGGCTATGAGGTGAAGAACGTCACTGATGAGCTGAACGCGATGACGGTATACGTGGAGCCAGTGAGAAATTAGTCAGCTCTCCCCAACAACTGCATC
>DATLAV010000029.1:0-7321 GCA_035527235.1 Patescibacteria group bacterium
GGCGATGTGCCCCTCCGCAAGGGACCTCTGGATGTCCATCCCCTTCAGTCTAGAGCAGAGGAAAGAGGCGATGAAGGCATCCCCCGCCCCGAGGGTGTCGACAACCTCCATGGGGACGGCCTCACCCACGTACATCCTCCCGCCGTCGAAGGCCAGCGAACCGTGCTCGCCCAGCGTCATCACAACGACCCCCCGTGTCCTCCCCCCGAGGGCCTCGACCACGCTCCGGGGCTCCTTCCCTCCCTCGAGGAGGTGCCTCCCTGAGAAAAAGCTGTAGTCCAGGTGCGGTATGATCTCCGTCGCGGGGCTGTCGATCTCCGAGGAGAAGTCGCAGCTCAGCAGAGGGCCTCCTCTCTCCTTCATCTCAGGGACGTACTCGCGTCCGAAGCCCCAGACCGCGTAGTGCACGATGTCGAAGCCGCTCGCGTAGGTAAGCTTCTCACGTGGAAAGGACGCTCCCTGATGCACGCCTTCGATATACTCGTCGAAGAATCGGTCTCCGTCCCTCACGCTTATTTTTGTGACAGCCGTCTCCCCCTCAACCCTCTCAACGTGCTCTGTGCTCAGGCCGTTCCCCCTCATCTGAGAAAGGATGAAGTCGCCCCGCTCATCGGTCCCGACTACGCCCACGTATGCGGCTTCGATCCCGGGTATCCTGGAGCTGTACACCGCCACGTTGAGGGCGTTCCCCCCGGGGAAGGACCTCCCCAGCTCCCTGTAGAAGTCCACGCAGTTGTCCCCTATCGCCAGCAGCCTCATCTGATGCAATAGTGCTGCGTTGAGTATAATGATGTATGTTTTGACTGGAGTATGTAGCCAGCACACTTGCCATGACAAGTTCTATTAGACATCGTCTCAAATCGTTCAGTGAGCATTTCTCAATAGGGGGATAGCCTGTGACGGGGGAGAAGGGAAGCGGTTACTATGACTTCAAGGCGGAGATGGGGGTCCCCTACTTCCACTTCGGCGGACTCCGGGCCACGGACAGGCTCACAGAGCTAAGCAATGTAGAGGAGGGGCATGACCTCCTCGCCGTCGGATGCGGGACAGGGTACAGCTCATGCTACATCGCCAAGATATACGGGTGCAGGGTCGTCGGCTTCGACATCTCTGAGGCCATGATCGCTAGGGCGAAGGAGAGAGCGGAAGAGATGAGCTTCACCGACGACGTTCGATTCGAGGTGGGGGACGCCCACGACCTGCAGTTTGAGGACGAGAGCTTCGACACCGTCATCACCGAGTTCGTCACCGTCTTCCTCGACAAGCCCAGGGCCTTCAGCGAGTTCGTCCGGGTCCTGAGACCGGGGGGATACGTCGGGGTCAACGAGCTCTACAAGGCTGAGGAGATACCCCCGGAAGCCGCTGAGGTCATCTCGGAGGTGGAGGCGGGCTTCCGGGAGGCCGTGGGGCTCCCCTTCCACCTGCCGACCACCGCTGAGTGGGAAGTATGGTTCGCCGGGGCCGGCCTGGATGATGTCCACCTGGAGGTGGTCAACTACGACTACAGCTTCGGCGAGTACGTCGAGTCCATGGGGGGCCTGATGAGGGCCTTAGGGCTCGTGGGGAGGTCCATCTACCAGCTCCTCTTCAACAGGGAGATGAAGGACACCCTCTGGAAGGTGGGCGCGATCAAGGACGTCCTCGTCAGGAACAGGAAGACGAGGCCATACACGGGGGACATCCTCTGCGTAGGGAGGAAACAAGTTGACGGCTGAAAAACCCGTCTGAATATGAAGGAAATCTAATATCATCTAAACTGACATCTACTCTTGATTCAGATGACCTAGAAGGATGATGTCAGGACATCGAGGCCCACCGAGCAGGGACCCTACGGCTCGACCCACGGGAACGCCGTCGGCCGTGTCTGGAACACGGGGAGGGAGATCGAAATAGAGGTGGACGGCCTCAGGGTCGTCGCCGGGCTGCGCGCCAGCACGTTGCTAAATTCATAGAATTGACTTTTTCTTGCATTCACACGCGAATTTGACCGGTAAATTAGAGGTCTTGGCTTGATTTGTGATGAAAAAAGGTGCAATATAGCAACGCGCTGGCGCGCGCGTGTGATGTACCCATTCCGTGAATTATAATTGCCTACGGTAATGCCGGTTTTTTAGGTATATTTATATGGGCTTTATCAGCCTGCCGGCCCTGCCGATGTTGAGCTGGGTGACCCCCCTGAAGGAGTTGACGTATCCGTTCTCCACCCTCAGCCTGTCCCCGACGCTCACGTTCCTTATCTGCTGGTTCCAGAGCACGAGGACGATCCTGCCCGAGTCGTCGCTGAGGCCGGCGTTTGCGACGCTGAGGTCCTCCCCCCTCCTGCTCCTGACGCCGCGGGCCATCGACTTCTCCTCGACCGTGCCCTCGACGTCGACGTTCCTCACCCCGTCCTTGAGGTCCCCGATACTGGCCCAGACGTAGGGGTCTTCGGGGTCCACCACCTTGTCGTACCACCGTCCCCTGAACTTGGGTTCGCCATGGTCCCACCCCACCTGGACGTACCCCAGCCTCTCATAGAACTCCTTGGTGCGCACGTTCCACTCAGGTGTTCCCAAGGACCAGAGCTTCACCACCGGGTACATCCCGTGCACCAGCTCCATGGCGCGGGTGCCGATCCCCCGCCTGTGCTGGTTGGGGTCGACGAAGATCCTCTCCATGACCCTGTGCTCCTCACCGGGCCCCACGTAAAGCCCCCCTACGACCTCGTCGTCGAGCATGACCTTGTAGCAGTCCAAGTAGTTCATGACGCTCACCTGGAACTCGGGGTCGTCGTAGCCCGGGGGGCCCCCCTCAGGGTTGGGGGCTCCGACATCGACGTCCGTGTCGAAGGCCCTCTTGGATATGTCCGCCAGAACCTCGGCGTCCTCCTCGTCCATCCTGATGAGACTGATCCTGTCGATGAGATCCATGTCAATTTCTCCGGGACCGTTATCTATGAACCGCTCCCGCTTATCAATGTGTTCTATGGATAGCGAGGTGGCTTCACCCGCCGCCGATGGGGGGCATAAGCAGGACGACGTCGCCGTCCTTCAGAGCCGTCGCGAACCCTTTGAGGCTGAGGATGTCGACGCTGTTGACGGCGTAGGAGAGGTACTCCATGAGGTCGCCCCGTTCGTCAATGACTTGCTCCCCTAGTCTTGGGTACCTTTCGACGAGAAGCTTGAGCAGGGCTCCGACCGTCGCGCCATCGGGGAGTTCAACTGGCTCCGACCTCAGCCCGACGCGCTCCATCACCGTGGCGTAAAACCTTACCTCAACCCTCAAAGGGGCGCCCCCTACAGGTACGGATCCGATGTCAAACTTTAATCTATGTTCGGATTTAGATCAGACGATTGTATGTCAGGTTCAATGAAGGGCTACGCCGGCAAGTACCTGCGAGTAGACATGAGCAGCGGCTCGCTGACCGACGTCGTCTTCGACGAGGAGACCCTCAGGGCGCACCTGGGGGGGACGGGCATCGGCACCAAGGTCCTCTACGAGGAGGTACCACCCGAGGCGGAGTGGTCCGACCCCGTGAACAGGATGACCATCGCGAGCGGCCCCCTCGGGGGCACGGTCGTCGGCGGCTCCGGGACCATCTCCGTAGTAACTAAGGGCGCCCTCACCGGGGGCTCGACGTCCGTGCAGGCTAATGGCCTCCTGGGGGCCTACATGAAGTTCTCCGGGTACGACGGCGTCATCATTCAGGGCGCCTCTGAAAGCTGGAAGTACCTCGTCCTCAAGGACGGCAGGGCCGAGTTGAAGGACGCAGCCAAGTTCGTCGGGATGGACACTTACGACGTCTGCGACGCCATCAGGGAGGAGCACAGCGTAAGCGGTCGGGGAGCGAGCGTCCTCTCCATCGGCCCCGCAGGCGAGAATCAGGTGAGGTGGGCAGGCATCTTCGTCGACCATGGTCACTCCGCGTCTCATAACGGCGTGGGGGCGGTGCTGGGCCGCAAGAGGCTCAAGGCGATCGTCGCCTTCCGTGGGAGCGGCCGCATCGAGGTCGCCAAGCCCGATGCCCTCAGGGAGGTCAGCCAGAGGATGTACGAGGAGGTCGAGTACTTCAGAGGCACCATCGGCTCCGTGGAGACATCCCAAAAGTCCGGGAGCGGATCCCTCCCCATCAAGAACTACACGACGAACGTCTGGGACATCGAGCCCAAGGAGCTGGACGCCTACTCGGAGCCCAGCATCAGGGAGAACTACCAGGAAAGGCGTATGCCCTGCTGGTCCTGCAGGCTCCTTCACAGCACCTGGATGGGCATCAAGGAGGGCCCCTATGTCTGCAAGCTCGACGAGCCGGAATACGAGCAGATGGCGGCCTGGGGGCCCGTTATCGGCCAGAACGACGTCGAGGCGGCCATGATGCTCTCCGCCCTCACCGACAGGCTGGGGCTCGAGAACAACGAGGCGGGCTGGCTCGTCGGATGGCTCATGGAGTGCTGCGAGAGGGGGCTGATCACGGAGGAGCAGCTTGGCCTCGACCTCCGATGGGGGGACGTAGACGGTGTCGTCAAGGTGCTGAAGATGATCGCCCAACGCCAGGGTATGGGTGACCTCCTCGCCGAGGGCGTGATGAGGGCGTCCAAGGAGATCGGGGGACCCGCAGCCGACGCCGCCATCTACACAATGAAGGGAAACACCCCGAGGGGGCACGACCACCGGACGAGGTGGGCCGAGATGTTCGACACCTGCGTCTCCAACACGAGCACCATCGAGACCCACATGAGCGCTATGGGGCCCGACGCCCAGGGGCCCAGGAACCCCATGGCGGTCTCCACGGCGGTCGCGGAGACGAAGGGACTGATGCAACTGGACGACTCGGTGGGCACCTGCAGGTTCAATACGAGGATGAACGCCGCGAACATCGCCGCCGCTGTGAGCGCCGCGACGGGCTGGGAGATAACTCCGGAGGAGGCGAAGAGGGTCGGCCTGAGGGCGGTGAACCTCCTCAAGGTCTACAACCTGCGGGTCGGCATCGGGAAGGAGCACGATATGCCCTCCAAGAGGTACGGCTCCACCCCCGTGGACGGGCCGACGGCCGGCATCAGCATCATGCCCCACTGGGACGATATGCTAAGAAACTACTACACCCTCATGGGCTGGGACCCCGAGACGAGCAAGCCGCTCCCCGAGACCCTAGAGAACCTCGGTCTGGGTCACCTAGTCGATGACCTGAAGGACATCTGACCCGGCTCAGACTCTAACTTTTCTTGGCGTTTATATGTTCCATTGTTAAGTTTTTACTCTCCTTTACTCGAGGACCTGCGGACTTCTAAGCCCAATACAATCGTGTTAAAACCTTGCCAGATTCATCCTCCGACCTGACGGGGCTATTCATCCGTGTAGGGCTCGACGTGGATCGTTATCGTGACCTCAGGGAGCTCGTTCCTCAGATCCTCCTCCAAGTGGTCGGTGAACTCGTGGGTCTCCTCCACGGTGAGGGAGCCGTCCACGGAGAGGTGAAGCTCCGCGAAGACCTGCCCGCCGCTCCTCCGGCTCTTCACGTCGTGGTAGTCGACGTAGCGGGACTCATAGCGTTCGAGGATCTCCATTATCTTCGCTTCGGCCTCGGGGCAGTCCTCGTCCATCAGCCCGCGCGCCGCTTTGAGCACGAGGCCGACACCCATCCTCACGATGAGGACGGAGACGATGAGGGCCATAACCGGGTCCAGGATGTAGAGTTCAAACCTCTTAGCGGCCAGCAACCCGGCCGCTATGCCCACCGACGTGACGACGTCGGAGAGGAGGTGCTTCGCATCCCCCTCGAGGGCGAGGGAGCCCGTCTCACTCGCCGAGCGGCTCAGGAACAGAGAGAGAGCACCGTTGAGCAAGGACGCGAACAGGTTGACCCCCAGGGCCAACTCGACGCGGGGGAGGGGCTGTGGATTGCCTATCTTCTCCAGGGCAGTGTGGACGATGAACAGGGCCGCCGTCAGGATGGATAGCCCCTCGATGAGGGAGGTGATGTTCTCGATCTTCTGGTGCCCATAGTGGTGCTCCTCGTCGGGGGGCATCCCCGAGATGTAGACCGCGAAGAACATGAGCAAGGACGCCGCGATGTTCACGATGGACTCGAGGGCGTCCGAGAGCAGTGCCACTGACCCTGACATGAAGTACGAGACCAGCTTGATCGCGAATATGGTCAGGCCGCCAACGATTGCGACCAGGGCCGCCCTCTTCTTCTCCAATTCACGAAGCCAACCACGAAGTCGCTCTTAGGCATTACTGTAATGACCCAGCGTTTGGACTTTATTACGATTAACAGAAGAGAACTGAAACGGGCTTGAGATGTCACCTATGATGGATTTCCGGTTCATAATCCTTTAAAAAAAAATCTGTTGAACGATTATGCGAACGTGCGGGGGATCAGTGATAACGTTGATTAGCAGAGCCAAGAGAGGAGTCAGCCCAGTTATAGCCACGGTTGTGTTGGTGGCGGTCGCCATCACCATCTCGGTGGGCATGGCCTTCTACATGGGAGGTATCTCTTCCCAGTACACCAAGTTCGAGAAGGTGGAGATCCAGAGCGCTGTCTCCGTCTGGTCGATCGCCGACGACCACTGGAACATCACAATGAAGATGAAGAACACGGGCATGTCGACCTCGACGTTGAACGGCGTCTTCATCAACGAGATAGAGGTTAACGCGTACGGTTCCAATGTAACTGCCCCGCCGGGTCAGGCCGTGACGGACATGGAGGCCTCCAAGACTATAACCAGCGGTGAGACCATCACCATCAGCGTCATCATCGACGGTCCGGGCAACGGACAGGGCTGGGGATCTATCACAGCCGGAACGTCGATCAACATCAAGATCCACAGCGCCGGCGGCATGGACTACATGAAGATGCTGACGCTCTCCTAGACAGGCATCTCATAGGGCATGAATAATAACCCTGAGCATTCCATAGATCATCCTGATCCGAATTGCGGTTCAGCGTCTCTCTCAACAGTGAGCACGGTCCGACAGCTGACGCTGTGAAACTTGCGGTCCTCGCCGAGAAGCAGGGTCTGGAGTGCGTCTGGTACTGCCAAGACCTTTTCCAGAGGGACGTCTGGGTCTTTCTGACCGCCGCGGCCTCCATGACCAGCAAGATTAAGCTAGGCACCGGCATCGTGACCCCCTACACCGTCAGCCCTGCGGAGCTGGCGATGCACGCGGCCACCCTGGACGAGTACTCCCACGGTCGGGTGCGGCTCGGGGTCAGCGTCGGCGCAGTCGAGTTCCTGAAGTGGGTCGGCATCGACGCCCGTCACCCCCTCTCGGCGATGAGGGAGTCGTTCCAGCTGATCAGGGGACTTATGCGCGGCGATAGGGTAGAGCACGACGGGAG
>DATLAV010000030.1:0-2479 GCA_035527235.1 Patescibacteria group bacterium
CGACTCTGCCCCCCGCGTCCAGGGTTACCTCCCTCTCGTCCTCGAGCCCCTCGGAGACCCAGAGGCTCAGAATGTAGTCGACGGGCTGATCCAGGAGGTTCTCCAATCCGATGAGGACCCCCACGGGCTCCCCCGGAGCGACCTCGGAGCTGTTCAGCCGGAGGTCGAAGACACGTATGCCATCATCTGGATCCGGCTCAGACGGCGTGAACTCTCCCGCTTCACTGAACAGGTGTGTCTCCAAATCGTTTCCATCCGTGGCTAGCTGGGTCTGAAGGACCCTGTATGCACCGATGGAGACGGCTCCCAGGATCAGTATGAGCAGTGTCGCCTTCGTCTGGCCTCCCCTGAGAACACTCATCTAGCCCCTCCTCGGGAAAGTTTTATCCAGTTCTAAATATTAACGGGTTATTGAATTCAGGTAAGTATCTCTGCTCCACTAAACGCAGAGTGACCGAGTTATGAAACGGGGCCTCGTGAAGGTCACTAGGTCAGGATCCTCGGGTAAAAGTAGGGGCAGTCCCGCTCCCTGTCCCCGTCGCTCATCTTCTTGGTGAGGACGGCGCAGTTGACCCTGCTCCCCGACTCCGGGACCGAGTACGTACACTCAACGCACTTCGCCATGCAGACCACCTATATTGGTCAGGAAAGAATTAACCTCCATCTGTAAATAAGGCCTGCGCACACGTGTGCTAGATCGTCGAGGTCAGCCCCAGGAGCTCCACAGTCGCGTCCCACAGCCTCCTCCGCACCTCCGGGTCGTACGAGATCTCCGCCGACGTCGCCTCCTTACTCTTCGCGAAGCTCTTCCCCGTCACTCCTTCGAGCTCCTCTGCGGAGGCGGCGTAGACCGAGGTCTCGGCCCCCTTCTCTGGGGTGGTCTGGATGAACCGTACCAGCTTGAACGAGATGGCGTTGAAGAGGCTGCCGCTGTTCCTCCCAAGGTTGGTGGCCACGAAGCCAGGCTCCACGACGTTCGCCGTCACCCCGGTGCCCTCGAGGCGCCTCGCGAGCTCGTAGGTCCAAGTGGTGACCATCAGCTTCGTGTTTGCGTAGACTTCCATCCCCTTGAACTTCCCCTTTCCCTGGAGGTCGTTGAGGTCCATCTTGCCGGTTTTGTGCATCCCCGAGCTGGTGTTGACGACCCTGGAGGGGGCGCTCCTCCGGAGCATGGGGAGGAGCTCATATGTGAGTAGGAAGGGCCCCAGGTAGTTCACGGCCAGGGTCGACTCGAAGCCGTCGACGCTGTTCTCCCGCCTGCCGAAGACGGCGCCGGCGTTGTTGATGAGGACGTCCAGCCTGTCGTATCTGGACTCGAACTCCCTCACGAAGTCGGCCATCGACTCCTTGGAGGACACGTCGCAGACCATGACGAAGACGTCCTCGTTCCCTGAGGCCTCGACTATCTCAGCGCGAGCGCTCTCGCCCCGCTCCCGGCTCCGCACCGCCATGACGACGGTGGCTCCCATACGCGCAAGGGCCTTGGCGGTCTCCTTGCCGATCCCCGAGTTGCTCCCGGTGACTACGCAGACCTTTCCCTTCATATTACAGGACTTGATGGTGGCTCTAGAAAAATCAGATGGTCTTTGTGGTGGGATAGTTTTGTGCGTTTTTGTTACCGGGTGGAGGCTAGAACTCCTCCCTCTTGAACCTCCAGATGGCGGTCACCATGAAAGCGATTGAGCACACAGATGCCACCAGTATCGGGACCGAGGAGTACAGCGGATTCCCGCCGGCCGCGAGCGTCGCCAGCTCGGGGAGCCTCTCCGGTAAGATGAGGGGTATCCAGGGCACGTAGAGGCTTCCGAACTCCGCTATCACGTCTTGGAACGCCATTAACACTATGGGTATGCCCATGACGGGCCCCCTCCCCTTGAAGAAGGTTCCCAGCATCAGCGAGAGGGTTAACCAGAAGACGACGTGCAGCCCGTTGAGGGCCAATCCGCCGAGGAGGTTCACCACCGGGACCGGTTTGACCCCGAACGCCAATAGGATCACGTTGAAGGCGACCCCCTGCAGCATGACCAGCAGGGCCAGAATCCAGGCCGAGTTGGCGACCAGCTTCGAGAGCACGAAGGCCTCCCTTGAGAGGGGCGATGAGAGGACCCACTCGGCCGTGCCGGACTGCTTCTCCCCGACGATGTCGCTCTGGGTGAGGATCAACACCCCGAAGGGCGTCATGGCCCCCATGAGGATGAAGAAGAGCTCCACGGTGCTCGGGGCCTCCATGGGGGGGCCTCCAGGGTTGCCTATGGTCACGTCGGAGTCGAGTGTGAGGATCAGCGTGACCAGCCCGTTCAGCAGTAGCAGCCATACGACGCTTTGGACGAGCCATCTCCGAGTCTTCAGCCATCGGTTGTTCTCTTTCCGGAGCATGTTCCAGAAGCCGCTGAGCCAGCCTGCTCCGGCCACTCTCTCGAACTCGGGCTTACTGGCCATTGTTGCTCCCCTCCACGATGTCTACGAAGACGTTCTCGAG
>DATLAV010000031.1:0-6011 GCA_035527235.1 Patescibacteria group bacterium
TAACTGACTGATAATAACTGAAAAAAGGGTGGAAACCGCTAGGCCCTCACCACTTGTTGAGGTGGAAGATATCTTCGGTAGACTTCTTGGAGCGCTGGCTGGGCTGCTCGTCGGGTAACCCGAAGGAGATCAGGGCAGCGACGTGCACATCCTCAGGGACACCAAACATCTCCCTGATCTCCGAGGACTTGTAGTCCCCTATCCAACACGAGCCCACGCCCTGAACAACGGCCGCCGCCACCATGTTCTGCAGCGCTATCACGGCGTCCACGAGCCCCCACCTCTTGGAGATGGGGTCATTTGTCTCGTAGAGACCGATGACGGCGAAGTCGCATTGGCCAAGGAACTTACGGTACCTACCGGACGCCGCAAGCTTGTCCTTGAGGGCCTGGTCCTCCACGACGACGAAGTGCCAGGGCTGCCGGTTCACCGCGCTGGGCGCCTGCCTCCCGGCCTCCAGTATCCTCTCCTTAACCTCGTCTGGGACGGGCTCGTCCTTGTAGCGCCTGATGCTACGCCTACCGAGAATCATATCTATGCAAGACATCAAACTCACGAAGCCCTCTACGGAACCGTTGCTTATATTATGCTGGGCTGCCCCGTTCAGCGTCCCAAGGGGCGTCCATCAGCTCCTATGCCTATCTCCCACCCACATCTCGATCTCGACGACGTCCAGGAGCTCCCCGTCCCATTCCACGAGACGCCTGTGGTAGCCGCAGATGCTGAAGCCAAGGCTCTCGTAGAACGCGATGGAGCCCCTGTTGTGGGCCATCACGGAGGAACCCAGGTGACTGAAGCCCGCCTCCCTGCAGAACAGGAAGACCCCCTCCCTCCAGAGGGTGGAGCCGACGCCCTTTCCCCTCATCTCGGGCATCACCCATGTACCAAACTCTCCGCAGTGGCGCATCCTGTCGCTGTAACTGTACCGGGGGGAGATCCCCGCGAACCCGGCGAACTTGCCGTCCACCTTGGCGACGAAGACGGCCTCCCTGGGCCCCATCGCCTCAAGGTAGGCGCTCTCCTCCTCCGGAGTGAAGCGGTTGAGGACGGTCCTCCTCTCCTCCCTGCAGATGTTGATCAGCCTGGCGATGTCCCCGGAGTCCCTTGCGGGATCAGCCCTCGATACCTCGATGGACACGTTGAGCATCTCAATAAAACTGATGCCCTGTGAACTTTAATGGCTTTTTCCTTGGCTCCCGCTGGGTCTATGTAAATGAAAGAATAAGGGAAAAAAGGGTTAGAGGTCGTCCCTCAGACCCAGGTACCTGGCTGTGTTGGCCCTCGGATCGATGACAGTCCTTATGCGCCCACCTATGGTGCTGAGCAGCGGGTCGACGCCCGGCCCGTGACCAGCCGAGTCACTCCAACCGTGGATTATCGTCCCGATGGTCATGGACCCCTTGTAGTAGCCCCTGCCATTCATGCAGAGCTGATCCTTCAGGAGCACGATGTCGCCGAGGCGGAGCTTCTTCAGACCGTACTTCTCATTACTGGCTGGGTCAGTGGTCTGGATGTCATAGTCCCCTGGCTCTACGTTCTGGGATGAGCCAATGCCTGAGCCCATGAGGAACCCGGGAATCTCGGCCGCGACCGGGACCACGAGCTGGTCACCGTCGATCTCGATGCCCATGTTCTCCAGGAGCCTGGGGCTGCACTTGTTAACTCGGACATCCTCGAAGCCCTTGATCTTCAAGCCGACGCCGTATGCCTTCACCTGGACCTTGTCCCCTATGGCAACCTTCTCGATCGTCTCCGCGGGTAACCAGACCAGGTCGTCTGAGCCTGCATGCCTCCCAGTGAAAACGCCCTTATCGTTCTTCGCCTCACCCGAGACGAGCTTGGCCTCGTTACCAATACAGGCCAGGAGCGCCAGGGCGCACTGGCTTGGCACGGGCTTCTCCTTCCCTCGGATGGTGACACCAGGCTCGACGTGGTCGCCTGAAGCCCAACCGTAGCACGGGTCTCCCACCCTGAGGTTGTATTTGATGCCCCCCATTCCCAGGGACATTTTAGGGACGCCGTTCCACGTGGGCCTGTAGCCGCTGCTCCCAGAGGGAACAATCTCTCCCATGACTGCTAGCTTCAACAGCTTGTCCTTGTTTGTCTCGATCATCTTCTCATGCCTCCAGGTCCAGCATCTTCTTCAGGTTCAGGTCGGGATCCACCTTGGGTACGATCTGACCCTCCTTACAGGAGAGCAGCGTGGAGACGCCGATCCCATGGCCCATATGGTTGCTGGGTCCCGTGATGACGACGCCCACGGTTACTCCGCCATGGTAGTAACCCCTGCCATAGTATGACAGGGTGTCCTCCAGTAGCATGATGTCCCCGAACCTGAGGTCCTTACAGAACTCAACGGCGTCTGGGCTCTGGGTCTGGATGTCCCAGTGGCTTGCCTGAGGTGGGGAGCCTCCTGCACCCTGGCCCACGTAGTCCATGGGGACCACCTTGGTCACGGGTACGTGGAGCTTGCCGTCCTTATCCTCGATCCCCCAGGACTCTACCAGCTCCGGGCTGCAGCTGACGACTGCCACGTTGGGGTAGTCGAGGAGCTTGTACCCCGCCCCCTTGGCCCGTATCTGGACCTTGTCGCCGATTGCGAGGTCGTCTATGACCTCCTGCTTGAAGTGAATCACCACGTGGTGGCTCCTGTCGGGCAGGTACCCCACCTTCCCGATGACCTTACCCCACTTTCCCTTCGCCTCACCGCTTAGTACCTTGACCCTGTTACCTATGTTGGATAGGTTCCTAAAGCCTCCCTTGGCGCTGTCGGTGTCAGTCCCGTCCGCGGAGACCCCAGGCTCGACATTGTCGCCGAGCTCCCAGCCGTAGCAGGGGTCCCCCACCTTGACGTTGTAGACGATGCCCCCCCTGCCCAGACTCATCTGGGACTTGTTGTCCCAGGTGGTGGTATAGGTGGAGGGGATTGCCGTGTGGGTTATCTCGCCCTGCAGCGCGATCTCAAGGAGGTTCTCCTTGTTTGTCTTCACCAAAATTGAACTCCGCTGAGAACGTTCAGCATTCCCTATTTGACTGTTGCCCCTGGCCCTCAACGACGTTTATATATGCCAGTTACTTTCAATATCGAAGCGAATCAGGATTGTCGTTTGAAATGATGAGGTCAAACCAGTACGACGCGGCCATCACAATCTTCTCCCCCGAGGGGCGCCTCTACCAGGTGGAGTACGCCCTGGAGCTGGTGAAGCGGGGGGCCCCCATCGTCGGCATCTGCTCGCCCGAGGGGGTCGTCCTGGCCGCCAACGAGACGCCTGAGAGCGTCCTCGAGGACACAGACTACTTCAGGAAGATCTTTCAGATCGACGAACACATCGGTGTCGCCATCGCCGGCCTCAGCTCCGACGCGAGGGTGCTCATCGACAGGGGCAGGGTCTACTGCCAGAGCAACAGGCTCCTCTACGACGAGCCCGCCGACGTCGAGGGCCTCGTGGGGACCCTCAGCGACCTGATCCAGCAGTACACACAGCACGGCGGTATCAGGCCCTTCGGGGTGAGCATGATCTACGCCGGCGTCGACACAACGGGGGGCCACCTCCTGACGACGGACCCCAGCGGCTCATTCAGGGGCTACAAGGCCCGGGCGCTGGGGCGGAACGCGGAAGAGGCGATCAAGCTCCTCGATGAGAAGTACGTCGAGGGACTCTCCCTAGACGAGGCTGTCAAGCTGGCCATCGAGGCCGTGAGTAAAGCCTCAGGTGGGAACCTCAGCCCCTCGATGGTTAAGGTCGCCGTCATCCCAACGGAGACCCGGGTCCTTCAGAGGCTCTCCGAGGAAGTCGTCGTCAAGTACATGCAGTAACTGCGGCGCCCAGCCGGGGATACATTTATCATTTTATTCTCATTTTGCAGTATACAGGAATTGGTATGCTGAGCGGAAGCAGGAGGGAGTGGCCCTTCTACGCCGTCGGACTTTTCATACTGGCATTCATCTCCCAGGGTTACCTCGACAGGTACCCCTCAGTAATACTCCTCTACGTGGGGATTGTGATCCTGGCCTACTACTTCATGAACCCCGATAAGGACAAGGAGCCAGTAGTCTACTCCCCGTAACGCTTACTCCTCTTCGGCGTCCACGACGCCGGCTCCGGTTATCGCGAACCTTATGCGCTCCTCTGGAAGGCTGGGGGAGTCAATGACCCTGGCGAGGCGGGTGTTCTGCTTCCCCTTCCTGAGGAAGACCCTGTGGGTGCAGGCGTGGGCCATGACGTGGCCGCCCGTCGGCTTGTTGGGGTCCCCGTACATGGTGTCCGGGGTGGCCTGCACCTGGTTGGTGATGACGACGGCGACGTTGAACGCCTCGGCGACCCTGAGGAGGTGGCTGAGGCAGCTCCCCAGCTTCTGCTGGCGCTCGGGGAGGTTGGCTCGGCCGATGTACTCGCCCCTGAAGTGGCCGATCATGCTGTCGACGATGACGAGTTTGATGTTGCTCTTCTCCACGAGCTCCGGGAGGCTGCTGATGAGGATGGTCTGGTGATCGCTGTTGTAGGCCCTGGCGACGAGGATACCCTCAAGGATCTTATCCGAGTCGAGACCCATCTCCTGGGCGATCTGCATGACCCGCTCGGGCATGAAGGTGCCCTCGGTGTCGATGGCACAGACGTTGCCGCCGAGGCCGCCCTCGTTGACCGGGAGCTGGGCGGTGACGCTCAGGGTGAAGCAGATCTGGGTCTTTCCGCTGCCGAACTCGCCGATGAGCTCTGTGATGGCGCCGGTCTCGACGCCGCCGCCCAGGATGCGGTTGAGCTCCTTAGAGTTCGTGGTGCACTTGCGCATGCTCTTCCGCATCTCAAGCACCTCGAGGGCCGGGATGAACCCGGGGTCGACGTGCAGCCTGGCAAGTCTGCAGACCTTCAGGGCGGTATCGCTGCCCATCCCCACCACCTCAGCGAGCTCCCTCACCGGGGTGAAGGCGATGGACTCTACCGTCGTGAAGCCGGCCTTCAGGAGCTTGTTCACCGTGGTGCTCGCCACTCCCTTCAGTATCCCTGGCTCTAGAACCTCCGCCAATTGCAGTCTCCTCGAGGGCGAACTTCGGCCCGCGGAATATAAGGCAAACGTAGATCTTTAGGGAGGGGAGTCGGGTGAAAGTGGGTTGCCGGACGGATGGAACACCTGTTCCTATGGGTTCCTAATAAACAAGTGCCCCACGTATCCTAGGTAGATTACACATGAGAAAGATAGTGAATATCATGAAGCTGACGGCATTCTCAGTCATACTTCTGCTGGGATTTCAGGTGCTGGTACCCGGCCTCGCCGCGGTGCCAAGGGGCGGCGACCGACCGGGCCCCGAGATACCTGAGGACGCTCAGAGGTTCAACTTCAGCGACGTTGACCCCTACCTCTTCAGGCACCAGTTCAGGACGGGAACGCCGAACCTGTACCAGTTCAGGAACATGACGATGCAGTTCAACTGCAGCAGGGACACGGAGCTCAACATCACCGCGGACCCGAGGCTAAGGATGAGGCTATTCGACCTGCGGCTCGACGTCGACGCACCTCTAAGGCTGAGGATCAACGCCACCGTCACGCCACCCAGGGAGATGCCTGGACCACGCGACGGACTACACAGATACCTGGATATCGAGCCCAACGCCACATCAGGCGTACGAGCAACCCTCAGGCTCTACATCGACCACGAGGAGCTACACGAGGAACTCGGAAGGTACGTTGAGGCTCAGAGGCTGAGGTGGTGCTTCTGGAACGGCAGCGACTGGGAGCCCGTCACCAGCTGGATGGACGGGGAGGGCTTCCTCGTCTGCAACACCAGCCACTTCTCGACCTGGACCATCAGGGAGATGAGGAATCCCCCGACTATGACGCCCCCCGAGATATCCGGGCTGTCCGCGCGCGTCAGGGCCTACAACTACACCATGGTGACCCCGGAGAGGTTCACGTGGACCATCAGGGAGCGCAACGGCACCGCCTTCGTCTTCAAGAGGACGACGATGATGTTCAACTGCAGCCAGAACCTGGAGCTCAACATCACAGCCACC
>DATLAV010000032.1:0-5003 GCA_035527235.1 Patescibacteria group bacterium
TACTCTGACATTTGAATCTCCGAGGAGATAAGTGCCCTAACCTCATTTAACACTTGTAGATTGCGACCCGAAAGCCTGGATGAGAGGGGTAATCTAGCTGTACCAAATTATTGCTTTCTCACATTAGTCCGTCATTTAAGGAAATTTGTGAGGATCGTCATCGCCACTTGGACGATGAGGGAACTCGCCATCAGCCCCGTGACGATGAGCCGTCCCTTCTCATTGTAGAACTCCTTCCCGAAACGCCTGTCGGTGTACCACCTCACCAGCCCCCCGAACCCCATGGTTACGATGTAGTGGGGGGGCAGGATCATCCCCATCCCGAGCCCCATCATGGAGAGGGGGGTGAAGACCTCCAGTAGGGCGCCCAGCACGCCGCTGATGACGAAGGCGGCGGGGAAGATGCCACTCGTCGTCCCCACGAAGTCCCCCGTCGCCATCATGGTGAGGTAGACCTTACCCTGGATGAGGCTCGCGGCGGGCATCATGGGGGTACCGAAGCCGATGTACCTCCAGAGGACGAGGGTGAAAACGACGCTGAAGAGGGTGGTGGGCAGCCAGCCCACGAGCTTCGCCTTCACTATCTCCCACCAGGAGAGGTGGAACTGGTCCTCGTACTTCATGTAGGGCAGGATCCCGTTGGCGACCCAGGGGCTCGGTCTGAAGAAGGGGTAGCTCCAGTAGCCCGGGAACCCCCTGTAGCCGAGGCCGAAGAGGGGGATGTCGTAGAGGAAGATGGAGGTGATGCCCATGCTCATCCCGGTCTCCCCGGCCATCTTGCAGATGAGGACGAACTCGATGAAGCCCCCCACAAAGAAGAGGTAGAGAAACATCATCAGCGAGACCATCCTGGGGAGGGGCTGGAACGGGTTCAGGAACCAGACCATGCCGAAAAGGACCGCGGCGACGCCCACCACGATGAGGAGGCAGACCCTGTTGGCGAGGAGTCCCCGTATCAACGCCCTGTAGAGCTGGGGGTAACCCAGGCTTGCGTCCGCCTCCTGAGCGTCGGTCTTCTTCGAGAGGTAGTTCCTCAGCAGCATCACGACGGAGAGAATCAATCCGCCGAGGAGGAGGAAACCGAGGGCGGGGCCGATGCTGAACTTGAAGAGCAGCTCGTTGTACATCCCCATGACGTCGGGGGAATAGTCAACGTACCCTATTGAGACGAGGTAGGGGGAGACGAGGAGGTAGGTGATGAGCCCCGTCACCATGATGCTGGCGGAGGTCTTGAAGCTCATGAGGTAACCGAGGGCCATGAAACCCAGGCTAAGGGAGACGGCGAGAAGGGCCCCCCGGGGCAGGTAGGGGGAGAGGTCCAGGGTCGTCAGATCGATGCCCCAGAGGCTCGGTATGTTTTGCAGGAAGGTCACCGTGAAACCGAAAAGGGCAGAGATAGCGACGAGCTTCACCGATCCGCCTCCCTCGATGCAGGCGTCGACGAGGGAGCTGTTGGCGGCCTGGTAGGGCCAGACCATCCGGTCGCTCCTGATGAACTCCTCACTCAAGACGTAGGTGAAGACGAGCCCCACGATCCGGGTCATGATGACCGTGAAGACGAGGAAGGCGACCGGCATGATCCAGAACCGGGGGTCGAGGCTACCCTGGGCGATCGCCTCACGGGGCGGCGCCATCCACCATGGGAGGGAGAGCTCCGGATCCGTCTGGAGCAGGTAGATGATGAGGGCGAGGCTGTTGTAGAGGCCGATGCTGGAGGCGCTGGAGATGAGGACGAAGGAGAGCTCCTTCTTGCTCGAGCCGCCCCCCAGCCTGTGGAAGAGGGAATAGGCGAGGATCACCGCGATGGCCCCGTAGCCGAAATTGGAGCCGATGTTGATGCTGAGATAGCCGTTCACCGCGCTGAAGAGGACCGCCAGGACGACCCCCAGGATCACCGCCCTGTTCTTGATCCTCTCCTGGGTGGGGGCATCATCAGCGGTCGTCGTCAAATCCGAATCATTCAATGTTAAGACCCCATCCGTTTTTACTACCTTTTATAGATAGCAGACGCTCAGACTGGTCTATGATATTAATGTACATTTATACACTTATATAAATATTCGGTTAAAATACAGCTTAGACTATTCCATAATCTGATTGCGAAAACCTACCATCGCGGCGAGTTCGCAAAATCATGAAGACATTCACATCCCTCTCCCCCTCAATAAACTACAAAAATCTTATAACCGCCGCTCGTCCAGCCCTCACCATGGCAAATAAAATCATCTTCTCTGGATGCGGCACCGTCTGCGACGACTGCGACTATCACAGCGGCGAGAAAAAGCCCAGCTGCCCAGGCTGCACCGAGATAGAGGGCAAGCCCTTCTGGGGCACGTGCCAGCTCTACTCCTGCATCGCGGAGCACGGCACCGAGCACTGCGGCCTTTGCGGCGAGTTCCCGTGCGACAAGTTCATCGAGACCTTCGACCCGAGCCACGGGCAGGTCAGCGCCATCATCAGGGCGGGATTACTGGCCTACAGGGCGAAGCACGGCGACGAGAAGGCCGTGGATCTGGCGAGGAAGATCGAGCACTAGCTTGGGTCAGCCCCCGACAATGACAGGGAATACGACAACCTTGTCCCCCGGTTTCAGCCTCGCGGAGGGCCAGAGGCGCCTGCCGTTTACGACGACGCCGATGACCTTCCTATCGAAGGCATAGAGGTAGTTCTCACCGAGGCCCCTGATGAACTCCCTCAGGATCGTGGGCTCCTCCACGTACTTCACGGTGAGACCTGGGTACATCTGAAGAAATCGATGCCGTGGCTGGATTTCTCTCTATCGCCTAAGGGAGTTACCTGTTGTACCTCTCTTCCTTCCAGGGGTCTGCGGTGTTGCTGTAGATGCCCAGCTCCCAGAAGCCTAACTTGTCTCCCTCCATGAAGGTGATCCTCCTCGGCCACATGGGGCTCTTGTAAGCGTAGAGCTTGGGCACCATGACCCTGAGGGGGCCCCCGAGGGGCTGGGTAAGGTCATCCCCGTTGAGCCTGTGGGCGATGATGACGTCGTCGTCCATAAGCCTCTCCAGGGGGAGGGAGGTAGTGTAGGTGTCGTAGCACTCGAAGAAGACGTACCTCACACCCGGCTTCGGCTTAACCCTCTCGGCGAGGACCTTGAAGAGGACGCCCTCCCAGCGCTGGTCGAGGACGCTCCATCCCTCGACACAGTGGAAGTCGCTGAGAGACTCCGCCTGGGGAAGGGCCATGAATGCCTTCCAGTCCAGCTCCAGGGGGCTCTCCACCTCACCGTCGACGGTCAGCCTGTACTCCTCCTTGGAGACGTGGGGCAGCTCCTTGACGATGCCGGGATGCTGGGTCCCCCAGCCCATGATCTTAGGGATCACC
The DNA here is from genome assembly GCA_035527235.1 of Patescibacteria group bacterium. Taxonomy (GTDB): domain Archaea; phylum Thermoproteota; class Bathyarchaeia; order TCS64; family TCS64; genus BS750m-G28. The sequence continues at coordinate 3,343 of DATLAV010000032.1, forward strand.
TTCTGGTTCGGCGGAAGCCGCTCCCTCTTCCCACTTGTTGACATTGTGCTCACCCCTATACGGTAGCCGCGGGCAATAAAAGTGGCGCCCGGGGAAGACGCTTATAATTTGGTATCCAATATGGGATAGATCCGGAGGAGACTGCATGGAGAAAAAGGGACGACAGATCATCGAGCTCCTGGAAGGGGCCTACCCCGACGTCGGTGGCACATCCCTGAACTGGAGCACGCCCCTGGAGCTACTCGTCGCGACGATCCTCTCCGCCCAGAGCACCGACGAGCAGATCAACAAGGTGACCGCAGACCTATTCAGGAAGTACAGGACAGCCGCTGACTACGCCGACGCCCCCATCGAGAAGCTTGAGGAGGACGTCAGATCGTCGGGCTTCTACAGGCGGAAGGCCAAGTTCATACAGGAGGTCACCCGGGGGCTCGTGGAGATGCACGGCGGTGAGGTCCCAGCCTCCATGGAGGATCTCACGGCGTTGAAGGGCATCGCAAGGAAGACGGCCAACATCATTCTGGGAAACGCCTTCGGCATCGTGGAGGGCATCGCCGTGGACACCCACGTCTGGCGCCTCGCCCACCGCCTCGGCCTCAGCGACAAGAAAAACCGGGACAAGATCGAAGCCAACCTGATGGAGGTCTTCCCCCGGGAGAAGTGGCTGGCGGTGAACTACCTCCTCATCACCCACGGGAGGAGGGTCTGCGACGCCAAGAAGCCAGACTGCGGGAACTGCGTCCTCAGCAGTATCTGCCCCTCGGCCTTCACGTTCCCCCACAACGAGAGATGAGCGGGATCAACCGAAGATCTTCTTGTACTTTTTAGCCTTGGAGTTGGTCCTCTCGTGCTCCCTGGCCACCATCTCCCGCTCCCCGTCCCTGACCTCACGGAGGGGCTTCGCGGGGATCCCGACGGTCAGCTGGTTGTCGGGCACCTCCTTCCCGGGGGAGACTAGGGCCCCCGAGCCCACGATGGCGCCGTCCCCCACCCGAGCCTTATCCAGAATGATAGCCCCGATGCCGATGAGAACGTTGCTCCCGATGGTGGCGCCGTGAACCGTCGCCCCGTGGGAGATGATAGTATCGTCCCCTATCTTGACCGGGGAGCCGGTGGGAGCCTCGACGATGCAGTTCTCCAGGACGGTGGTCCTTGCGCCGATCTCGACGCTGTCGTCGTCCCCCCTGATGATGGCCCCTGTCCAGATGTTGGCGCCCTCACCGATGGTGACGTCACCGATAACCCAGGAGCCCGGGGCTAGGAACACGGATTCGTGAACCCTCGGTTTCTTTCCCTCGAACTCTACAATGGACATATCCATGTTCAAGTGTCAGCCTCCATCGAAAAAGGTTTACGGGGGGTACCTCAGAGTAGGAGCTGCTGATAGATGGAGTTTCCCTGGGAGCGCTTCGGCTACCACGTCGTCTACGACCGTGACCTCTACGACGCAATAGAGTTCGCCTCGGCCCACGGGTTCGGCTTCATAGTCCCGGACCTGATGATACCCAGATTCTGGCCCGAGGAGTACGATCCCCCTGAGAGAAGGAAGATCAGGAGGTTCGCCGAGGACCACGGCGTCTCAATCTCCTTCCACGCCCCCTCCGACAACCTCAACCTCTCCGCCCCTTATCCCGAGGTGAGGGCCGGCCTCCTCAGAAGGA
>DATLAV010000033.1:0-6121 GCA_035527235.1 Patescibacteria group bacterium
AGCAACGTCGTGGCGGTGCGCAGGGGTACCAGGGGCGGTCCAACGCTCCACATCAGCGCCCACATCGACTGTGCCGCCATCCAGGAGGAGGGGTGGAGCGTCGACCCCCTTGGCGGGGAGATAACAGGGGAGAGCCCCCACGGGAGGAGCCTCTACGACGAGGGCGGCGGCTACATCTGGGGGAGGGGGGTCGCCGACGACAAGGGGGAGTGCACCGCAATGACCCTGGCCCTCGAGGCGATCCACGAACTCGGCGTCAGGTTGGAGGGGGACCTCATCCTCACCGGGAACTGCGATGAGGAGGTCGGCGGGGTTGCTGGCCTCGGATTCCTCATCAAGGAGGGCATTGTGAAGGCGGATATGGGCATCCAGCTCGACGGCGGTCTCGGAGGCATCAACCTTGCGGCCCAGGGGCGGACCCGGTTCCTGTTGAGGACCCGGGGGGTGAGCTGGCACGGTCAGATGCCCATCCTGGGGGTGAACGCCATCGAGAAGATGAGCAAGCTCAACGTCGCCCTCAACGACTACTGGAGGAACGTCCTCCTCAAGCGGAGCGTCCCCGTCGAGGGCATCGACCTCGGTGAGACCCTGAAGAGGGCGGGCGTCGACTCCCTCACCGCTATGCTCAACATAGGCACCGTCAGGGGCGGCGTCCAGGGGGCCACGGTGCCCGACCTCTGCGAGGAGGAGATCCTCAGGGGGATGGTGCCCGGGGAGACCTTCGAGGAGGTGAAGAATGAGTTCAGGGCGGTTCTCGATGGCGTCAAGGCCACCGACTCCGACCTGGAGTACGAGCTGGAGGTAGTAAACTTCAGGGAGGGCTACGTCGTTCCAGCCAACGACCCCTACGCCCTGAGCTGCGGGGAGATCGTCAAGGAGGCCGTGGGGAGGGCGCTCCCCTTCACCGGCACGCTGGGGAGCACAGACATGAACTACCAGGTCGTCGACGGCGGTATGCCCTGCGTCAACTTCGGCGTCGGCGGGAGCTACAGCCAGGGCCACAAGCAGGACGAGAACGCCAGCATAGACGAGATCGTCGAGTGCAGCAAGGCCGTCGCCCTCCTGTTCATGAGGAAGTTGGGCGCCTCCAGAGGAGGGGAAGGGCCTCGGTAACAACGACTTTATAGAGACCCCATACAGGCGCGACTGCCTCCTCATGGCAATCCTCATAGGATGCATCGACAGCTCCGCGATGGAGGGGCTGACATATATTTCAGAAAAGAAAGATGGGAAAAAGGGAGAAGAGGGGGGTTAGATACCCTCGTAGATGACCTTGTACTCCTTCTCGGGTCCCATCTTGGGGAGGATCCACTCAGTCCCCCGAACAGTGGTCACGTACTCGGGCCAGGGCAGGTCGACGGGCGGAACGAAGTCCTTGGGCAGTAGCGGGGGCACCCACTTCGACCCTCCGACTCCCCCTCCGGTCCTCTCCACGAACTCCTGCTTTGCCTTTGCAAGCTCGTCGGGGCTGAGTATCAGGTCTATTATTGAGGCCCCTATGGTCTTCGCAGCCGTGAAGATGGTGGGGTCGATGGTCTCACGCCTCCCGCCCATGGCGAGCCTCACCCACGAGGGATACCTGAATCCGGGCTCGGGGGCCACAAGGCTGGCCCTAGCGGTGAGGAGCCGGGTCGACGGGCAGTTCCACGTGTACTCGACGTAGTCGTCGGAGCCCGAGGTCTCAACCCAGGGGGGGAGGACCCGCCTCATGGCGTCGTCCGCGTCCGTGATAGGGGAGATCTCTTGGCACTGCTTGGTGATGGGATCGTCCATAGGATCGAGGCCTAGGTTCCTCTGGATCTCCCGCACGAACGCCTTCGCCTCCTCGCCGAACACCGGGGGCCCTGCCGCCTCCAGGTTCCTGTAGACAACATCGGAGATCTTATTATTAGCGAGGCCGACCCTCGTCCTCGCCACCATCCGCTTAGTCACCCTGGTGCCGGTGCTGACGCCAACGCCCTTGGCGTTGTTGTCCAGGACCCTCTCGACCTGCTCCTGCATCGAGAGGAGGGGCGCCCTCCAGGCGTACTGGATCTGCCCTATCTTCGGGGGCACGTTGTCGGAGGTGCACTGGCCGCCCACCATGAGGAACTCGTTCAGTGTCCAGTTGGCGGTCCGGGGGAACATCGAGGGCAGCGTGTACTTGGTCGTCGTGTACATGAGGCAGACGGCGTCGAGGGCGCCTGGGATCCTCGCTGTCCGCCCTGTGGGCACCTCGGGCCTGAACCACCGCTCCGGGTGGGCGGTCTCGAAGGTGTAGACGTTGCTCCAGTAGGAGCCCCAGGCGAAGTCGTAGGTGAGCCCGTTGCTCCCCCAGGGGTGGTAGCAGATGGAGGCGTCGAAGTCGTCGAAGTAGCCCTTCGCCGCGTGGATGGCCTTGGAGCCGCAGACCTTCTCGGCGGGCTCGCCCAGGAACTTGAGCGTCCCAGGGAGGTTGTTCTCCTCCATCACCTTCTTCGCAGCGAGGAAGCCGAAGAGCGCTCCTGCGCCGAGGGCTGAGTGGGGGTCCGTGTGGCCCGCCGCCCACCGGTGGAGCCTCTCGTCCCGGGGGGCCTCGTAGGGCTCGGCCGCCTGGTTGTACCCGGGGACGGCGTCGTACTCGGCGTAGCCCCCTATGACGGGCTTCCCCTCCCCCCAGACGGCGCAGAAGGCCGTGGGCATCCCACCGGAGCCCTCCTCGACCGTGAAGCCCTCCTTCCGGAGGAGCTCCACGTAGGCGGCGGCGGACTTGTACTCCCTCCAGGCCGGCTCGGCGTATTCCCAGATCTCTTGGTGGAAGTCGGAGATCCACTTGCCGTTCTTGTCAACGTAGTTGAATGCCTCTTCTATCTCGGGTTTTACATCAACCATGAATCATCAGAGTCATACAGACTCCCAACTTATTGATAAAACTAAGTCCTCTTCCTCGAAAACCAGTGTCCTTTGAAACCAGTACACTCTGGCGGAATTCCATTTCGTAGGAAGGAAGGTGAGCCAGATGAGGAAGTGTAGCGCGTTGGTTGCGTTGTATCTTATCCCGATCCCGTGGAGGCCAGGTGGTGCTTGAAATTTTCAGATAAATCTTGTATTATAAAACAAATCGCCGTCCAGATGGCGACATCTATGATCAGATTCATCCACTTCACCCTCCAGGAGAAGAGCTCTGGAGAGAGTACGAGTTTCACTAACCATGGAATGGGCAGTCCATAATCAATACCTCCAGCCAGAGGGCTGACGGGAATTAATTCAGTTACCAAAGCGGCAAGCAGGCCTACTATTACATAGAGGGCCCGTAAGCGCTCAGAGACGGTCTTCATTCATCATTTTCTCCTATATTTCGAAGGTGGCACGCGTGGACCTCATCACATTGATTTTATTAGTTTAATATAATTATTCAGTAAATTCTGTCGATTGATTACCCCTGATTCTAATGGGAACTAGGCCCTCCCGTTACATTACAACGACCAGGTGAAAAGCCGAAAGGTGTTAAATATTCATCAAAATCACTGATGGAGCGAACGAGATGCCTGAAATGATGAGGCACAGAGTCATCGAGGCGATCTTGGAGGTGGGCCTGGTAACTGTCTTCCACAACGGGGACGCCAGAGTGGCCAAGGAGGTGGTCCGGGCATGCCTCGACGGGGGTGCGCGCATCGTCGAGTTCACCAACCGGGGCGACCGGGCGTACCTTACCTTCAACGAGCTCGCTGAACTTCGCGACGCGGAGCTCCCAGAGCTGATACTGGGGGCGGGCACCGTATCGGACGCCGAGACTGCCTCCCTCTACATCAACGGAGGGGCGGACTTCATAGTCGGCCCCGTGTTCAACCCGGAAGTGGCTAGGCTCTGCAACCGCAGGAAGGTGCTCTACATCCCCGGATGCCTGACGCCCACCGAAATCTCAGAGGCCGAGGAGATGGGGGCCGACATCGTGAAGCTTTTTCCCGCCAGCGTCGCCACCCCCGGCTTCGTGAAGGCCGTCCTCGGGCCGTCTCCTCAGACCCGCATCATGGCGTCCGGGGGGATCAAGATGGACCAGGGGATGATGACAGAGTGGATACGTGCGGGTGCCGTTGCCCTGAACCTCGGCTCGGACCTCATCAGGAAGGAACTGGTCGCGAGAGGGGACTACGGCGAGATCACGAGAAACGTCGAACAGTGCATCCAGTGGATCAGGGAGGCCAGGGGGGACTGAGATGGTCGACATAGTCACGATGGGGGAGACGATGATCCAGCTGAACGCGTTCACGTCGGGCCCCCTCCGCCATGTCAGGTACTTCGAGAAGCACGCGGCGGGAACCGAGTCGAACGTCGCCGTCGGGGCGGTCAGGATGGGCTATTCGGCGGGCTGGATCAGCAGGCTCGGGGAGGACGAGCTGGGGCGGTTCATCCACAACTTTCTCAAGGGGGAGGGCGTCGACGTCTCACGCGTCAGGTTCGACCCCGATGCACCGACGGGTCTCTACTTCGTCCAGAGGGACTACCCCCTGCCAGGCAAGAGCGTCGTCTACTACTACCGCACAGGCTCAGCGGCGAGCAGGCTTCGCCAAGAGGACCTGGACCTCGACTACATCACGTCGGCGAGGATATTTCACACGACGGGCATCACCGTGGCCCTGAGCCCGTCATGCAGGGCGACGGTCGACCGAGCGCTTGAGGCCGTGGGGCAGAGCGAGACCCAGCTGTCGCTGGACACGAACATCAGGCTCAAGCTATGGAGCCCAGAGGAGGCCAGGAGGACCCTCCTAGACTACATCGCCCTGACCGACGTCCTCTTCACCGATGTCAACGACTCCAGGATCCTCCTGAGGAAGGCCGACCCAGCTGAGGCCGCCGAGGAGTTCCTCAGTATGGGGCCGGGGACCGTCGTGGTGAAGATGGGGGCGGAGGGGGCGTACGCCGCCACGTCGGAGGGGGAGGCGGGGTTCAAGCCGGCTTACAAGGTGCCCGTCGTCGACATGATCGGCGCCGGGGACGCCTTCGACGCCGCCTTCCTCACGAGCAGGATGAGAGGGCTCGACCTGGGGCGATCCCTGGAGGTCTCCAACGCGGCGGGTGCCCTGTGTGTGACGGTCCGGGGGGACGTGGAGGCGATGCCCACCTACGAGGACGCGCTGAGCTTCCTCGCCGGGAAGGAGGACATCTTGAGGTAGCCCACCTCTGATGAAATTCTTATATGCTGAATAGGGAAAGCAGATTCGTTTGAAATGACGTTAAGTGATAATCCGAAGGTCGTCATCGCCACGCCGCTGGGCGACATCAAGATGGAGATCTACGCCGATAAGGCCCCCGTGACCTCGGAGAACTTCCTCCGGTACGTGGACGACGGGCTCTACGACGGGACCTTCTTCTTCAGGACGGTCACCATGGAGAACCAGCCCGACTCCCCGGTCAAGATCGAGGTGATCCAGGGTGGCATGGTGCCCAAGGACAGGGCCTATCCCTCGACCTACCCGCCCATCGAGCACGAGACCACCGAGATGACGGGACTGAGGCACGTGGACGGCGCCATCTCTATGGCGAGGATGAAGCCAGGGAGTGCCACGTCCAGTTTTTTCATCTGTATCGGGGACCAGCCCGAGCTGGACTACGGTGGGAAGAGGAATCCCGACCGGCAGGGCTTCGCCGCCTTCGGGCAGGTGGTGGAGGGCATGGGCGTGGTGAGGGAGATTCAGATGCGGCCCCACGACGACCAGAGGCTGGAGCCGCCCATCGATATACTCAGGGTCAGCCGGACGGGCTGATCAACCCTCTTTCACGTCGCCCTGCATCAGCTTCATCAGGGGCTCGGTGCTGAAGACGGTCTCCAGCTGATCCTTCACGGCTCCGAGCTTCTCCTGCAGGATGCCCACTCTCCCGTAGCCCTTCCGGTACCTGGAGCAGGGCAGCTGCTGGGAGATGTCCATCTCCCTGAGGGCGTGGGCCTGGCACCTGTAGACGGGGTCGTCCTCCTCGATGTCCTTCCGTATAAAGGTGCAGCTGAGGCATGAGACCTTCTTTGGCATACGAGGCTGACTCATGTTCTCTCATTGAAAAAGAATTGTGGATGACTGAAAGAGATGACTGTTCGAGATAAAGGTAACCAGTTATAGGGGATATTTATTTAATTATCTTTTTTTAAGGGCTTCAATCAGTATTTTAT
>DATLAV010000034.1:0-5149 GCA_035527235.1 Patescibacteria group bacterium
GGACAGAGTGTTCCTTGTTTAGCGAATCGTAGTTCAGATATAGGTACCCGTTCAATCCTAGTGACAGGACTAGGAAAAAGGCAAGTATTAGGGAATATCCCCTTTTCTTTGGAGTGACCACTTTGGGTGCTCTCCCTTCATTTGTATCAGACGCCATTTTCACAGTTGTTTCCTCCTCTTGAGACATCACGGTTTTTGGTTCAACTTGCACGATTAGTTACTCTTTATTACCCTATGACATTTTTGGTAGACTGAGCGCGCGGTTGATGGTATAAAATAAAATTATTATCCCGCCTTCACCGTTACGTTGGTTGTAACGAATTCGGCCATGCCTGGTTTTTTTGCCACTGGATCAGGTATAGGACCAACCGGGGTAGGTTGCATTGCAGGGGACATTACCTGGAACTCAGCTATAAAAGGCGTTCCTTTAATCAAGATCGCTTTTCCATTATCGGTCAATAATGTCTTGTTCATGGGGGTTAGCGTTACAGAGACCGTGCCCGTGCCAGGCGTGACAAAAGGAGGCGCAGTATATGATAGCGGAGCCAGGAGCATAGGGGGTAACTCGTCTCCCTCCAGGCAGACGGGCATATTGCCCACCATCAAGTTTGCGCTTGTCCCGATCAGTGGTATAGGCGACATAAGTGGTGGCACGACCGCAGGAGGTAAGATAGTTATTCGAATCATATCACCAGTTTTAATAATAAAATCAGCAGGCACTTGCCGTTCCCCTTCATCAGGTCATAGGAAAAATATAGCACCTACTATATCAAAATAATGATACAAATACAACCGCGCGTCGAGCATGCACGTCTGCGCGCGCGAACAGAAAACTAGCTTACCTGAAGATGCCCTAAAATTTAGGCTTCGACCGAAATACCCTACAGCGATACATACATCAGCTCTGAAGGCGTGTACAGCGTTACGGTCTCCTTTCTACCTCTTGCATACTTACGAAAATAACTTGGTAGTACGCCGTTCTCTACGTTGATTTCCCCGAAATTTCGGAGAACGGATCGTGTAACGGGACGCATTACGGAACATGTTGCCCATACATCGTTCCTAAGAGGCTTATTGTACCGTTGTCACATGTTACTGCTCACACGTTGATGTATTCGACACTGAATGAGGATGTAAAGCTGTACAGCGATGGAGAGATGACAGGTACGTGCTTGTGTGGTTACAATAGTTGCGCGCGCAGAGGTCCTAGACCTCTTCGACGTCCTCTACACCTGCCGGAGGCTGCGATTAGCGCGTGGAGCTGCCTGGAGATCACCCCTGAGTACGTGGACGGTACCGTCTACTCCGCGTAAGAGCTCGTGGTCAACGACTGGACACAGCTCCAACTCAAGAGCGAGCAGAGCCCCTTCTTCAAGTATCTACTCTCCCCCAACGAGAGGGTCTGGTACAAGTACACGATCAGGAATCCTAACCCCGAAAAGGAGGTACGCTACGTCTCCTTCAAGGACTTCGATGAGGGGAACGGTCCCCGGATCGCGAACGTCATTTAGCACATAGCCAGGATACGCCCTGTCTGACCCAGCTATATGAAAAATCTGGAGAATGAGGAGTTTTTACTCCTCTACGTCGGGCTGCCTCGCACCGCACTCGCCGCAGAACTTAGCGACGCTGGGCATGATCTCCCCGCAGTTGTTGCACTGCTTCACGTTGACCCCCGACGGTGGGGTCTTCCCGCACTTGGGGCAGACGCTGTCCTCCATGGACATCTTGGCGCCGCAGTGCATGCAGTACCTATTCTTCTCAGTGAAGGTGAGGTTGAGATAGCCGGTCATCAGGCCCTGCGCCTCTGCTGTCACCCTGAAGGTGCCGAATTCTGGGCCCGAGGTCAGCGTCGCGCTCACAGTGGTCTGGTCTTGGGGCATCGTGACCGAGCCGTTTAGGCTACCCAGCGTTGATGACAGGGTTATCTCGGTGTCCTCGGGTGCCTCGATGGGGTTACCCTCGTCGTCCAGGAGCTCGACCGTCACGGTTAGGGTGGATCTGTCATCGGCGGGGATCTCCGTCTCGTCGGCCTTCAGCCTCAACGATGTGGGCTTGAGCACCTTCTCAGTGGTCTTCTTCTGCATCACCAGGAAGTAGTAGGCGGCCGCTCCCCCTGCGACGACGAGAACCGCCAGCACTGGCAGCCACGGGAAGCCCGCCTTCGCGCTCACTGTGACGGTCGCGGCTATGGTCTGGACGCCGCCCCGGTCGTCGGTAACGGTCAGGGAGACAGAGTAGGTCCCCGGTTCGGCGTAGTCGTGGGACGGGTTCTCTTCGATGGACGTCTCGCCGTCCCCGAAGTCCCAGAGGTAGCTAATTCTAGTGCCGTCGGGGTCGCTGGAGCCTGCTGAGTTGAAGGAGATCGTCGAGTCCTCGCTCCCCTCGTATGGACCGTTGACCTCAGCCACAGGCGGCTCGTTGGGGGGCAGGCTGACAGTGCAGTCCGTGTTGTCCATACCAGTGAACCCGGCGTCGTCCGTCACGGTCAATGTGACGGGATATGTCCCCTCCGTCGAGTACGTGTGGGTGGGGTCGGGCTCGTTAGAGGTCTCGCCGTCCCCGAAGTCCCAGAGGTAGCTAATTATAGTGCCGTCGGGGTCGCTGGAGCCTGCTGAGTTGAAGGAGATGGGCTGGTCTACCTCACCAGAGTATGGGCCGTCGACGAACGCCACAGGGGACGCCGACACGATATCGCACGACGCCGTGTCAGTGTCAGTTGCGCCGTCGTTGTCGGTCACCATCAGGCTCACGGTGTAGCTCCCGGCGACCGAGAAGACGTGATTGGGGTTAGTATCTAAGACGTTTCCTGTCCCGTCGCCGAAGTTCCATCGGTACTCGGAGATCGTTCCGTCGGAGTCCGTAGAGCCCGTGGAGCTGAACGCCACCATCTCTCCCACGGTCCCGGAGTAGGGACCGTTAGCCTGAGCGGTGGGTGCTGCGTTTAATCGGGCGACGGTGATGGTGACAGGGCCGATGGTGGTGATTTTCGAGAGGAGGGGCACCGTGAAGCTCTCTCTGCCTGACTGATACCCCGTCGTCGTGGCCACGAGGGTGTAGCCATATCCGGGGGATAGATCAGCCGACATTATGAAGGTCCCGTCTTTCCCGGTCGATACGGATTTTAGGGTCCTTCCGAGTAGGATGATATCGACCCCCGAGTATAGGCCGACCGTCACCCCGCCAACGGGTTCCCCCTTTCCCTCGACCACGGTTCCGGTTATGGTCATCGTTGTGGCTGAGCACATCATCGGCGTCCCCGCGAGAACGAGCATGACGAGCAAAATCTTAACTATGTTTCTAGATCTGAACATAAGATTACACACTTAGGTTCTAACTAATCATTTCGCATAATTGTTTTTCGGGTCAAAACTGCATATTTTACACCTTTATTAGGCTCAGGTTTGTTCTTGGGGAAAGTCTTATTTAAAATTCGGGTGAGTGATTACTAATCGTTTCTGAGGATGTTCGTCGGAGATGTTTGAGAAGATCGAGGCTGCGCTCGTGAAGGTCCTCCAGGAGGGTCTGGAGGAGGTGTCGAAGTCCAACGTCGTCGCGAAGAAGAGGAGGCTCGACAAGCTGCCTGCGGTCTGCGTGGGGAACGTGGGCTTCGAGTTCGTTGACATCGGCGTAGGGAGGTCCATGGGCTCCGCGGACAACAGGAGGCATGAGGCGTTCAGCGGCGACGGGGAGACGGTCAATTTCACACTGAAGGAGAAGGCGCTGAGGCCCCTCATCTCCGTGGAGCATCCGACGGGGGTGAGGCTCTTCGAGGACGACTACGCAGTGGACTACGGTGCGGGGATCGTCACCTTCAAGAGGCCGCCGGCGGAGGGAGAGGACAACGTCACTGTCAGGTTCTACCTTCCCTTCGAGGTGAAGGGGCTGAGGCTGAACCTGAGGTACCACGTCAACGTCTGGGGGAAGGACGAGGCCCAGAGGGATGCCCTCACGGAGGGGGCCGTGGCGGCGCTGCTTAGGGAGGAGCGATACCTGAGCGAGGAGGGGGTCCACCTCAAACCTGTTAGGGGGTTCAACGTCGATCCCGAGGACCCGAAGGAGGGCTTCGGCAAGACCATCGAGTACGACATCGAGACGGAGATGCTCGTTGAGGTCACCATGCCCCGGATGGAGGAGATAGACATCAAGTGGCCGGACAGGGGTCCCTAGGAGCAGGCCCCTTTAATCCTCCCCCGAAAAACCTGAGGCGGGATGGACGCCTTTGACGTCATGATGGGCGCCCTCAGGTTCAACGAGGAGGTCATCGCAAGGGACTTGTTAGCCTCGTTTAGGTGTTGACCCCGAACCCGCAGGGCTCTTAAGTAATATGATTCAATAAAAGATGGACTGATCACCATGATAGAAGAGATGAGATGGGATCTATCCCAGCTGGTCGAGAGTACAGAACTTGGCTCCGTGAGGCAGACGCTGGAGTCCATGGTGGCCGAAGCTGAGAAGATCCGGGGAAAGTACTACGGCGAGATCGACAGCTTGGACGCCGAGGGCCTCCTAGGGCTCCTGGAGCTGAACGACTCCTTGACCCTCAAGTACGGGGGGGTGACCCTCTACTGCAGGCTGCTCTACTCGGCCAACGCGATGGACGACACCGCCAAGATGCTCAACGACGCCTCCCGCACCGCCATCATGAAGATGGGCCAGACCCTTGCCTTCGTCGACATCGAGATGGGCAAGCTCTTGGCTGGCAACCCAGCCCTCGTCGAGGACCCCGCCCTCGCGGAGTACGAGCACTACCTAGAGAGGATCCTGAGGCGGGTGCCCCACATGCTCTCGGAGGAAGAGGAGAGACTGATACTCGCCAAGGACAAGAACGGCGTCTACGCATGGCAGCAGCTCCAGAACGACTGGCTCTCCACCCGAACATTCGAGATCGAGGTAGAAGGAGAGATGAAGACCATGCCCTACGGGGAGATAATCGGCCTCTACCAGAGCCCCGACCGCGACCTCCGGATGAGGGCGAACCAGATCGTCTACGAGGAACTTGGCAAGGACGAGATAGTCTGGGCCAGCGCCGTCCGGTCCGTCTGCGCCGACCACCTCCAGATCTGCAGCTTCAGGGGGTACCCCTCCCCAATGACCCAGAGCCTCATCGACAATGACGTCGACCAAGAGACCATCGACAGCCTGATGA
>DATLAV010000035.1:0-2368 GCA_035527235.1 Patescibacteria group bacterium
CCCTCACGGTCAACGCGGGCGAGTACCTGTGCGTCGTCGGCCCCAGCGGGTGCGGCAAGACAACCCTCATCAAGACCATAGCCGGCATCGTGAAGCCCGACGCAGGGGAAGTCTACATAGAGGGGGAGGCGGCCACGGCGCTGCCCATAGAGGAGAGGGGCGTCGGGTACGTCTTCCAGGAAATCGCCTTGTTCCCCCACATGAACTCCTACGATAACGTGTCATACGGCTTGATGGTGAAGGGGGCTACTCCCAGGGAGAGGGAGAGCCCCGTGGAGGAGATGCTCTACATGATGGGCCTGGACGGCTTCGCGACGCTGTACCCCCGGGAACTGAGCGGCGGCGCCAGGCAGAAGACAGCCATATCGAGGGCCCTGGTCTCGGGGTCCACTCTCCTCCTGCTGGACGAGCCCTTGGGCGCCCTGGACCTCAAGGTCCGTACGTCCCTGAGGTACGAGCTCAGGAAGCTGGTCAAGGATCTGGGCCTCACCGCCATCCACGTCACACACGACCAGGAGGAGGCGCTTTCCATATCCGACAGGATAGTCGTGATGAAGGCCGGCAGGATCGTCGAGGTGGGTCCGCCCCAGGAGATGTACCTTAACCCCCGTGAGCTGTTCACCGCCAAGTTCCTGGGGGAAGCCAACTTCTTCACGGGTACTGTGAAGAAGTATACCGACCACGTCGCCGAGGTGGCCGTCAACGGCTCCACCATCATGGCCGCGGCCAGGGAGGTGACTCCTCTGAAGGAGGGTGAACGATGCGTGCTGGCGATCCGCCCCGAGTTCGTCGAGCTCGTCAATGACCCTGCAGGTGGAAACACCTGGGAGTGCACCGTCATGTCCGCCTCCTTCGTCGGGGACCACTTCAGGTACGAGCTGAGGGCCTCCAACGGCGAGGTGTTCCTATCCAAGGCCGCGGTGAGAGGCGACGCTGCAGGCTTTGCCGCGGGGGACAAGGTTTACGCCGCTTTACCCGAGGAGAGGCTTCTTACGTTCAGGTACCCCGAGGAGGGGTTGGAAAAGGCATTAAGCCTAGAATGAGGTGATGATACAGGTATGACGCATCTTGAGAGCTGGCTGAAGACTAGGAGGAAAATCCTGGTAATCACCATGATCCGGGACCACTCGAAGTCGATGGTGACGACCACAGAGATTCTGGAGCGCTGCGTGAACCACGCCCTAGAGGGAAGGCACGATGAGCTCAACAAGAGCTTCGACGTCCTCCAGCAGAAGGAGAAGGCCGCGGACCTCCTCAAGAAGAAGATCGTGGCCGAGCTCACCAAGGGCGAGCTGCCGTCCTCCGACAGGGAGGACCTCATGAGGCTCGCGAGGGAGATCAACCACGTCATAGACTGGGTCAACGAGACTGGGCGCATACTAGTAGAATTCAACCTCGACGATGCTCCAGACGAGCTGAAGAAGATGATCCCCGACGTCATGAGGGTGGTCAAGAGCTGCGTCCTGGGCCTCGACATCTGCATCGATAAGCTCATCGACAGGAAGTTCCAGGACGCCCTGAAGGCCGCCGACGAGGTAGAGAGGCTGGAGGAGGAGATGGACCGCCTGCACAGGCAGGCGAGGAGGGAGATAGCCGGCTTCAAAACGGGGCAAGTCGAGATCGGTGAAGCCATACTCATTTCCCAGCTCGTGGAGTCCTTCGAGAACATCACTGACAGGTGTGAGGACACGTGCGACCTCGTCAGGGCGATAGCCGTGGCCGCCCCCATAATCACATAAGTCCGAGGACACCTCAGACCTAGCCCATATATTTCTGGTCTCGTCTTTTTTGTTTGGAGACGGCGAGCTAACGCGTGAACTCGTCCAGCCGCGCCTGGGCAAATGACCCGGCCACGTTCCTAGCGTAGCTCCGGAGATAGACCGTGTGAACGCCCGGCTCAAGGGGGACGTCCACCGCGTAAGCCATTGTCTGGGGAGCAGTGAGTGCCGTGTGGCCCCACGTCACATCGGGCAGGCTGCTCCAGCACTCACCGTGAACGACAGCCCCGTCCACCACCACATCCAGGCTGCAGTACTCCACGTCAGCCGGGTCGCTCAGGACATCCACGCTGGCCTCCACGTGGAGCGTCCCGTAGCCTGCCTCGGCCTCGAGGCCTCGGAGGCTCAGCCATACTCCTTCCCCCTCGGGCTGTGGCGGATATGAGGGGGTCGCCGGGGGCTCGTCAACCTCACTTGGGGGAGACGTGAAGCTGACGGCCTCCTCATGCCGCTCCCCCGCGAAGCCGTAGTAGGTTACCAGGACACTGTAAGACGCCTCTGCCTCTGGAAGATTCAGGCTGTACTCCGTGATCTCACCGGGACCTATACAGGGCGTGGTCGTTGCTTCAACCAGGTCACCCGCTCGTGAC
>DATLAV010000036.1:0-12036 GCA_035527235.1 Patescibacteria group bacterium
ATGGCGTTCAGTAGCATCAGTGTCGTCTCGAACAGCCTGCTGCTCCGCAGATTCAAGCCGGAGGTCTGATGGATGGCACCGATCGAGAAGGCGATACCCATCACGAGGATGGACTGCCCCACCTGCATCCCCGTCCTTGAGAAGGAGGTGCTCAAGCTCGACGGCGTCGAGTCGGCGAGGGGCAACTACATAACCAAGAACCTGAAGGTGGTCTACGACCCCGAGAGGGTTCAGCTGGCGGAAGTCGAGGCGGCCATCGAACGGGTGGGCTACCAGATCTCGTACAAGAGGTATCCCGGAGTCTTCTCCAAGCTCAAGGAGCTATTTAGAAGGGGGGAGAATGAGGGGGTGCCCGCGTTGAACGATCAGGAGTTCCCGGGGAAGGTCCTCCATGCCTCTAGAAACATCGCCGTCCTCTTCACCTCACCGACCTGCCCCACCTGCAGGGTCTTCAAGCCTAGGTTCCGGGAGCTGGCTGTGAAACTCACCGGGGAGGCCGACCTCTACGAGATGAACATCATCTCCACCGATACGTGGAGGGAGTACGACGTCATGTCCATCCCCACTGTGATCGTGTTCAAGGCCGGGGAAGAGGCCGCAAGGTTCACTGCCCTGCCGAACGAAGCCGACGTCGAGAAGGCGCTCGTCGCCTAACCTTCACCCTCCGTTCTCCTATTGACGCGAATCCGAAAAGGTTAAATATTTCTAACGTTAGAAATAGTTAACGTTAGAAATAGTTTACATGTGATGACCATGGGAGGAAATTCGATAACCAGCTACAAGCGGTGGGGGCCCATGATCGCCGGCCTCCTGATCGGGGCCGGCATCGGATATATCTACGGCGACCTCATCCAGTTCACGCTATACGGTTACTTCGCCGGTATCATCATCGGGTTCCTCTGGGCGGGGCAGACGCCCGCTCCGACGGACCCAGCGGAGAAAAGGATGAGGCAGCAATTGAAATGGCTGGCCTCCATCGCGCTGGTTATCGGCGCCATCTTAAACGGCGTCCTGTCGGGCGATATAATTGGCGGCCTCGGTCTGGGCATAGGGCTTGTTATCGTCGTCGGCATCAGCTGGGGAACCGTGTACGATGAACGAATGGCCGAAGTTTACAATAAGGCCACCAGGAACGCCTTCATCGTCATCTCCATGGGGATGTCCCTCGTGGGGTTCCTGCCCCCCCTCTTCGTGGAGGGGATGCCCCTCCTCTGGGGGCTGCTCGGTACCAACAAGCTGCTCGCGGTACTCTGGATAGGTTGGGGCGTCTTCGGGGTCTCCCTCGCCTACTACAACTATCTGTCGGTGGACTGAGTTGAGGACGCGGATCAAGGAGCTGCGGGAGATGTACGGTCTAACCCAGCAGGACCTGGCGAATAGGGTCAACGTCACCAGGCAGACGATTCTCTTCATGGAGAAGGGCAAGTATAACCCGTCCCTACGCCTCGCCTGGAGCATATCGAAGGTCTTCGGCACACCGATAGAGGAGGTGTTCTCCTTCGATGACGAGAAGGAGGGCCCCAAGTCCGGGAACGGTCTTAGTGGAGAAGGTAGGGATGGGCCCTACGCGTTCTGGTCGTCTTGGTTTATGATGAAAGGTCGTGAGTTGACATGCTGAAAATATTCAATTCCTTGGAGGAATAGATATGAAGATGAAGCTTAGAGACGAGACAATCCTCAACATCGGGATGTTCTCCATGACGGCTGCGATCCTCATTGGGAGATTCTTCGATGTTAGTTACACGGGCTTCTCCATCACCGACTTCCTTGAAGGACTGTTCACCGGGCTCTCCATAGTTCTCAACCTTACTTATCTCGTGAGGCTGAATCGGGCGAGAAGCGGAGAGAAGGCGGCACCTTTCTCTGTGAAGGGGCGGATATAATGCTCAAATCGAGAAGAGAGTTATTTATAAGCCTTGATTTGGGACATGGTAGATACTGCAAAGCATCAACGATGCTTGGAATTCAACATCCAACTTGCGGAGAGTTTAATCGAAAACAGTCGTTAAATGGATATCGAATGGACAGCAATGGACCTGTCAGGTTCCCGGATCAGTCCTGGAAATAAGAGGGAACCGATTATGGGAGCGTGAGAATGATGAAATCTGTGATAAAGATAGAGGATCTTTCGAAGTACTACGGCAAAGGTAAGGAGATCAAGGCCGTCGACAGGCTGAACCTCGAGGTATACGAGGGCGAGACCTTCGGTCTCCTCGGCCCCAACGGCTCGGGGAAGACCACGACTGTGAGGCTGCTCAACGGCATCATCAAGCCGACGAGCGGGACCGCAAAGGTCAACGGCCTCGATATTCTAGAGAATGAAGACGAGGTTAAGCGGGTCACCGGCATGCTCGCTGAGTCCCCCGGCCTCTACGAGAAGCTGAGCGGCTACGAGTTCCTCGAGTTCATGGGCGCCCTCTACGACGTGCCGGGGGGCATCCTCCCCGATAGGATCGACGAGCTTCTGAAGCTCTTCAGCCTCGACGACAGGAGGGATCACCTGATCGAGGGTTACAGCAGCGGGATGAAGCAGAAGCTGCTCATAGCGGCGGCGCTGATCCACGATCCGCCTATAGTCTTCCTAGACGAGCCCACGTCGACCCTCGACCCGAGGGCCGCGCACATGGTGAAGGAGCTCATCGAGGAGTTGTCGGATAACGCCGGGAAGACGATCTTCCTGTGCAGCCACCTCCTCTCCGTGGTGGAGGAGCTCTGCGACCGCGTCGGTATCATCTGCAACGGGCGGCTTATCGCCGTCGGAACGATAGAGGAGATCATCTCGAGATCGGGTGCCAACACCCTTGAGGAGGCGTTTATCGCCCTGACAGGTGGCACAGTAGATAACGAGTTCCTCGCATGGAGGGAGAATATTGCCCAACCCCAAGTGGCTCGTGATAGCTAAGAACGAGTTCCGGGTCACGACGAGCCCGATTAGGTCCCTGAGGCGGTACTACCCCCTCATGTTGGCAGGCCTCTTTGGGGCATGGGTCTTCTATCTGGCCCCCATGCTGGTCCGGTCCTTGATGAGCGATTTTGAGGGGCTCATAGTCAGCGAGATCGCCGTGGCCGTCTTCGAGATCATCCTGTTCATGTTCTCGGTCTTCCTGACGATAATTCCGGTCTCCAACGCCCTCAAGGAGGAGGGGATTGGCCAGATTGAGCTAATGCTCAAGGCCCCAGTAAGGCCGGGAGACGTCCTTGTCGGAGAGTTCGTGGGCAAGACACCCCTCTACGCAATCTTCGCCATCGTGTTCGCCGGGCTCTTCACCGCCCTACTGACACCCCTGGGACTCAACTACCTGCAGACGACACTAATTATCTTCATGGCGTTCATCACCTGCCTCGGCTCCTTCTGGATAGGGACGGTGATCGCGGCCGTGGCGAGAACCACCATAGGCAGGACCGCCAAGGGGAAGGACATCGGGAAGGCCATGTCCTTCATACTCATACTGCCACTAGTCGCCGTGATGTACATGATGATGAACGGCAACCTGTTCGTCCTTCTAGCAGACCCTGGGACCAACGGGCTCGTGAAGACGGTTCTCGGGCTGTTTCCCAGCTCCTGGGCGGCAGAGGTCATCGTGGCGTTCGCGCTGAACCCCTCGAACATCGGCGCTGTCTCGACCCTGACGCTCACCCGTGTCGGCGGTATGATCGTGTTCATGGCTACGGCTCTGGCCGTCGGCTGGATGGTGGCCGACCGGGCGTTCAGCCTAGAGCCCACGGAACTGGGCGTGACAGTGGTAGGCGCCGACGGCGCCTTCTACCAGACCGTAAGGCTGCTGGGTGGCGGCGGCTCCTTCGGGTCACTGCTGGTCTCAACCTTCAAGGACTACTCTAGGAGGCTTGAGAACCTCTCCCAGATGGGCTACGTGGTGGGCCTGCTCGTCATCATGAACTTCACCTTCGTGGACGACGCAAGCGGGGCCCAGATGATAGGTATGTTGATGGCGACCTTGATGTCTCTCTTCTTCTGCGCCGAGGCCACGATAAGGGGAAAGGAGACCTTGTTTATCTTCAGGAAGACCCCCAGCGGGGTCTCAAGGTTCATGAAGGCGAAGGTACTGCAGGCCTGGCTCATCGTGATCCCCCTGATATTTGCGATCTGGGGCTTCAGCGCCTTGAGGTTCAACCTCGCCTTCTCGGCTCCGTTCCTCATGGAGATGGGGGGTGCCCTGCTTGTCGCAATGGCGAACGCCCTGATGGCGCTGGGCCTCTCCTTCACGAATCCGGCCTACAGCCAGAAGTCCCCCGCCTACATGATCAACTTACAAGTGGGCGTCTTCTTGGTGATGGGCACGCTGATCATCCCCGACCTGGTGTTCCACATGCCGTGGCTCCACCTCCCCCTCGCATGGGCTGTTGGGCTGGTGCTGTTCTTCCTAGGATACAGGAAGATGTCAAGTATGGAGTAAAATTGATTCAAGGAAGGAGGTTTGATCAAGAGATGGGGTATGCAGCAGGGGGAGCGGCGGCTGCGACGGCCGCAGCTCAGCACTCAAGCTCCTACAGGGTCAAGTTCCGCAGGAGGGAGTTCCTCGAACTCGTCGAGATAGCGAAGCCTCAGATAATCTATCACAGAAAGAGGATGCACTTCTTCGCCTACGACGGCTTCGTGATGTACACATTCGATTGCGAGAACGTAGATTTCGACCAGAGGGTGCTCGACGCCATCGAGTTCTCCAACTACCAGTGGTCCGAATAGGAGGTGAGAGAGCTTGAAGGAATGGAGATGCGTCCAGGTGGGCCACCACAACCGTATAGGGGAGGTCATCGAGGACATGCAGAGGGACGGATGGGTCCTCCACACGTACGAGGCGGAAGGATCACCGACCATCGTCAACCACTACCTGCTATTCGAAAGGGATGTCTAGATAGTGGAGATCTAGACGGCTGACGAGCAGGAGGAAATCTCGTCTTAGGGCTTCCACTTATTTTTTTCTTGGATTGAAAAAGAGAGGGAGTTATCTATTGTACAGGTTGTTGGCGATGATGATTAGGCCGAAGGCTATCACTATGTAAGGCCAGAGGTTATCCCAACGAAGCCAAGTTAGGGTGTCGCCGAATAACTCAGTGACCCCCACCAGTATGATGAGGACACCTATGATGATTGGCCAGGTCTTGGAGGCGTTGGTGCCGAAGCACATGTCTCTATCACGCGACATCTTATCACAACTGTAGCCTTTTCAGAAGCTTGATTTAATCTACGGCAGATAAGTATTTATAGATTATACTTTTGAGCTGATCGTCCAGATTTCACGAGCGGTAACTTCACCATTACCGCTGGGATATCTTCTTAATCCTGATAATCGCCTACGGAAGCTATCTATACTTCATCTCGAGGGGGGAGGAGAAGGAGCATGTCGAGAAAAAGAAGGTTGAGACATCGAGATGGATGACCCCCGTCGTCGTCGGGTTGATCGGCATCCTGATAAGCGCCAAGCTCATCTCGGGCTCCTCCGAGTACTTCGTTCACATGTTCGACCTCCACGTGGAGATGGGTATCTCAAACCTTCTCTCAGGGATAACCCAGAGCATCATGTTGATCTTCCCCCTCCTCGCGTTGATCGTCCCCGTCCAGCTGGATGGATATGTCCTCTACCCGTTCCTCGCCATCGCTGTAACCCTCTGGATCGTGAAGAAGTCAATCGTCGACGATCACAAGCTCACGCTGGACGAGGGGCTGTCCATACTGATGTCCCCCACGCTGGGGATACTGCTCTTCGACGAGCTGAGCCTCCTCATCTAGAATGGTCAACCGAATGCATATGAGACGACGATCAACCCGATGGACCTTCGAAGAGCGTCTTGAACTGGTGGATGATCCCCCTGCCCGCCATGTACATGTTTATCCTCCTCTTCAACGCGTTACTTGAGAAGATACCTTTGATCCTCCTAGGCCACGAGCCGTAGAATCTCCTGTAGCACCTGTACAGTTCCTCCTGAACCTGGAGCCTCGTCAAAGTCTCCGTCGGCATCACGGCGTGGGCCATATCGTAGTTGGACAGGTTCGTCTCCTCGATCCAGCCATTTCTTTTCGCCTCATCGTAGACTTCTGTACCCGGAAATGGCGTTAATGCCGAGAAGATAGCGAAGTCTGGGTCAAGCTTCGTGACGTACTTACGAGTATATTCTATTGACTCCGCCGTGTCCTTTCGGTCTCCGATAATGAACATCGTGTGGGAGAAGATGTCGTTCTCCTTAAGCAACCTAACAGCCTCGAAGGCGTCATCCGGAGCTATCCCCTTCTTGTAGGTTTCAAGGGTCGACTCCCTGGAGCTCTCCACCCCCATCATAACCCACTGGAGGCCAGCCTCCCTCAGCCTCGGCAGCGTCTCCCTGATGCTTATCACATCGTCGCATCTCAGCTGGAGGAACCAGCTAATGTCATCACCAATATCCCGCTTGAGGATCTCCTCGGCAAGCCTCCCCCCCCTGTCGCCTCCGCCGAAGTTATCGTCCGTCAGCCAGATGAAGCGGCTACCGAACTTTTCGTAGCAGTATTCCAGCTCGTCAGCGATCCTCTCCGGCGTCTTCTGCCTCCACCTCCCCTGCCAGTGGGGCCACTGAGAGCAGAAGGTGCACTTGTGTGGACAGCCCCTTGAGCCCTCAATCAGAGCGTATGGGACGCCCGGGCCCGTCATCGCCCTGAAGTGGTATCTCTCCATGAGGTCACTCACGAGATGGTACCCTGGGTATGGCAGTGTGTTTATGTCCTCGATGAGGGGCCTGTCGACGTTGTGATTGATACGGTCACCATCCCGGTATGATATTCCGTCGATCTCATGAAGGGGCTGCCTCTCATCGTATCCCTCCACGAGCTCCTTCAGCGTGACCTCGCCCTCCCCCCTAACGATCACGTCGATCTCCGGGTAGGCCGAGAGGCTCTCATGAGCTGTAGCAGTGAAGTGCTGACCTCCTGTGAGGGTCAGAATGTCCGAGTCCACCCGCTTAACCGTCTCCAGGGTCCTGGCGACCTCGTAGGTGTTGCAGGTAGCCAGAGCACTGCAAGCCGCCACATCGGGATCGAATATCTCAATACGCCTCTCAAGCTCATCCCAGTCGATTCCCTGGGCATTGCAGTCCAAGACCTCGATCTCGACGCCGTCGACCTCTCTCTCGAGGTATGCCCCCAGCTGTATGATACCGAAGGGGGGAGGTAGATATTCACCCATCACAAACCAGATGTCCTTCGGTGGCTCAATGAACAGGACCTTCAATCTTGTGCACCATTCACAGAATTATAATTCAGAATATGACTTACAATAAAAAAGATTGTTGGGATCTTTAGGAATTTATAAAGAATGGGGACATGGCAAGGGTCTCTTCACCGAGACCGAGCTTGGACTGGGACATCCTGACCGTGCATGAGGCGAGTCTCAAGGGGACCAGCGACCGGGAGGTGGTGGAGTACGCCAAGAAGACGGATATGCTGCTAATGCCCCAAAACCAAAAGCCCGTGGAGCTGGTGGAGCTCGTGGGGGCCAGGTACGTCTTCATAACCTACGCCGCCGTCGTCCAGATGGTGGACAGGGAGATAAGGTAAAAGTACCTCATAAATTAAACTAAGTGATAGCTTGCCGAAGGGTCTCGAAATGACTGCGTTCGACTGGGAGAAACACTGGGAGAAAGTGGAGGAACCCGAGGGCGCCCGCCAGTTCGCCTTGAGATTTGCCGACATGCTCGCGGGCTTCATCGAGACGAACTTTATCGAGAGCGTTGCTAACTACGGCTGCGGCCCCGCTACGACCATACTCGCCCTGACTAGAAGGTTCCCACGGGTCTCATTCCACGGATTCGATGCGGCGGCATCCATAATCTCCAAGAATAGGGAGAAAGCGAGGAGGGAAGGCATCGGCAACATCAGCTTCGAGAGGGACAGCCTCCCACATCCTCAGATTGAGCTGAGCTTCGATCTCGTCACCTGCCTGTCTACCCTGCACTACGTGGAGGACGTGGAGGGGGCCCTCACGACCCTATACGGGCGATTGAACCCGGGCGGCCACATGATATTCAACTACCCCAGTAGGTACACCAGATGGGTTAAAATCAAGGAGATCCAACCCGACGACGAGCAGAACATGAGGAGGTTCGCGTTGCTGCTGGCTGGGAGGAACATCATCTCCATCAGGAGGATAGGGGAGGTCTTGGGGGTCAGACCGAGAAAGTTCTACTCGTCCGTGAGGCACAACATCTACGCGGTGGTCCGTAATAATAATTAACAATAATCCCCCCGTATCAAAGGGAAGTGTCAGAGACTCGAAATCATTATACATGACAACTACACCTCCTTTCCGAAACTAGAAGTCAGAGGATACCGATGAAACAGTTACACCACAACGGGGTCATGGTTCCGCCTAAGTACAAGGGGAGTGGTCTCACAGTCAAGGTTAGGGGGGAGACTGTTACACTCAACGACGAGCAGGAGGAGTTGGCGATGGCGTGGGCGAAGAAGATCGGGACGCCGTACGTGGAGGACCCCGTCTTCGCCGAAAACTTCCATAAGGACTTCTCGGATGTGTTGGGAGTCAAGGTTCTGCCCGGCGACGTCGACTTCACAGAGATCCACTGGCTGGTGCTCGAGGAGCGGGAGCAGAGGGCTAACACGTCCCGTGAGGAGCGGAATGCCCTCGCCACCGAGAGGAAGGTTATCAGGGAGGCCAACAAGGAGAGGTACGGCTGGGCCGTGTTCGACGGTGAGCGTTCAGAGTTGGGCAACTACACTGTCGAGCCCAGCAGCATCTTCATGGGCAGGGGGGAACACCCGATGCGGGGCAAGTGGAAGGCGGGTCCCAGCCACGAGAACATAGAACTCAACCTGAGCCCGGAAGCTCCGAGGCCGGAGGGAAACTGGAAGGACATCATCTGGGACCCGGAGAGCATCTGGATCGCTCGCTGGAAGGACAAGCTGAGCGACAAGATGAAGTACGTCTGGCCCAGCGACTCTAGCCCCATCAAGCAGAAGAACGAGATCGAGAAGTTCAACAAGGCTGTGGAACTCCGGAAGAACATCTCCGACGTCCAGAGGTTCATCGGGGAGAACTTGGAGACCGAGGAACTGAGGCGCCGCAAGACCGCAACCGTCTGCTACCTCATCAACGAGCTCAAGTTCAGGGTCGGCGACGAGAAGGACGATGACGAAGAGGCAGACACCGTCGGCGCCTCCAGTCTCAGACCCGAGCACATCTGCTTCAACGATGACGGCTCGGTGACCTTCGACTTCCTCGGGAAGGACTCGGTCCGCCACCTGATCAAAGCGGACCTCGACGCTAGGGCCGTGGCCAACCTGCGTGAGTTCGCTCAAAACTCTGAGTCTACCCTGTTCGACGAAGTCAACTCTGGAAGGGTCAGCGATTTCCTCGACGAGGTCATGACGGGTCTGAGCGCCAAGGTGTTCCGGACCTGCCACGCAACCCAGACCGTGGAAAACAAGCTGGAAGAGACTCCGGTGAAGCCCGATGAACCCGAGTACGTGAAGAAGCACGTCGCGACCCTGGCGAACCTGGAGGCCGCCATAATCTGCAACCACAAGAGGACGATACCCAAGACTTGGGAGCAGACTCTTCAGAGGAGGAAGGAACGCCTCGAGGCGCGCAAGAAGAAGGCGCTGGAGGGCGAGAGGAAGGCCAGGCAGACCATCAGGGACCAGGAGAAGAAATACAGGGAGCGCCTCGCCAGCTATGAGACAAAACTGGATGAGTACAGGGATAAACTCGCTGAGTATAAGGAGCAGCTTGCGGAGAGGCAGGCCCAGGGGAAGTCAACCAAGGGCATGGAGAGCCGGATCGCCTCGAAGCGGAAGGTCATGACGACCCAGAGGGAGCGCATCAGGAAGCTGAAGAGATCCCACCTTGAGAGACAGGCGAAGCGTGAGGCATCCCTAGAGGCCAGGAAGGAGAGGAACCGGCAGGCTATAGACAAGATGAGGCTCCCGATAGAGGCCTACGAGCTCACAAAGGACTACAACCTGGGCACCAGCCTGAAGAGCTACATCGATCCTCGCATCTACTACGACTGGAGCAAGAAGGTAAACTACGACTGGCATAAATATTACTCGAAGACGCTGCAGAAAAAGTTCAGCTGGATAGATCCCGAGCTCCAGGAGGAGCTGCAATCTCAGAACAGCCCCTGAGGTAACACAGCCTCTCGTTTTTAAATTTTTAAAAAAATGAAAAAGTGTGGAGTAAAGGGGCTACTTCAGGCCGTTGACGAACCTCTCGATTCTGTCGCAGGCTTCCAAGAGTTTTTCCTTCGGCTTCACGAGCGCGAACCTGACGTGTCCCTCCCCATTCGGGCCGTAGATCATTCCAGGCGCTCCCAGGACCTTCTCCCGCTGCATGAGCTCCATCATGAACCTCATGGATGGCAGTCCAGTACCAGAGATGTCCGGGAACAGGTAGAACGCGCCCTCTGGGTAGGGGCAGCTGATCCCCTCGATCTCGTTCAGCCGAGGAACCATTACGTCGATGCGCTCCTTGTAGGCCTTCCTCATCTCGTCGACGAAGCCCCAGCCCTCCCTGAGGGCGACGATCCCAGCCCGCTGGAAGGCCACAGGCATGCTGCAGATCCCCGTCGGAACGTTGGAGACGAGCTTCGACAGCTCAGGCCCCGCGATGATGTAGCCTGCCCTGCAACCGGTCCAGGCGAAGGTCTTGGAGAAGCTCATGAGCACCATGGTCCTTTCCCACATGTCCGGCAGGTTGATGATGGACCTGTGCTTGTGGTCGCCCCAGACGAACTCGGTGTATATCTCGTCTGCGATCACGACGATGTCCTTGTCCACCGCTACGTCGGCTAAGGCCTTGAGCTCCGCCTCCGTGTAGACGGTCCCGCACGGGTTGTCGGGGTTGCAGATGAGCATCCCCTTGGTCTTGTCCGTGATCGCCGCCTTGATGCTCTCCATGTCAGGCCTGAATAGGCCTTTGGTGTCCTTCTCCATCTTCGCCCTCGTCATCTTGGCGCCGAAGTAAGCCGCTGGAGTGGAGTACCCTCCGTAGGCCGGATCCAAGACGAGGAACTCATCACCAGGATTCAGGATCGCCCCGAAGGACCTGAAGATGGCCTGACTTCCACCGGACTCGATGATCACCTGTGTACTGGGGTCGACCTCGACGCCGTACTTCCCGTAATAGTCGGCGATCGCAGCCTTGAACTCTGGGTCTCCTCCGAACGAGTAGTGAGTGTGCCCCTCTTGGATGGCATCGTAGACCGCCTTCCCAATGAAATCCGGCTGGTTGAAGTCAGGATCGCCAGCCATCATGTTGATCATGCTTGGATCTCGCGGTATCTGGGCCCGTGTGCTCATCCCCGACTGCGCCTGGATTATTGCGACGAGCTCCTTCTTCGCGTATTTAGCGACCGAGAGCTCCGGCTTCTCAGGCCTCTGCGGCCTCTCCGGAGGCTTCTCCTTCATGCCCGTGAGCCATTCCTGTGTCACCTTCAGGGTCTCAGCGACTTCAGGCATATAGCTAGAGTATGGGCCTAGCTGAGAGGCCATTGTGTTCACGATAGAGAGTGCCTCATCCAGGTTCCCGGTCGGGTCCTCGACGAGGGAATGCAGCTTCTTAACGTTGTCGATGGCGTCGGAGACCATCTGACCATATGATCTGTAGGGTTCGAGTGTCTTCACTGCGTTCTCCAGTCTCTTCTTTATCTCTTCTTTCATTTCATTCCGCGAGTCTCTTCCAGACCGTATATAAAATTTACGGCGTATAATATTTAACGCTGTTCGCATGATATTAAAATGATGCAGAATTGCCGCGCCGCAGACTGACCGAAGAGCAGATCGAAGCCATGAGGAAACGCATCCTGGACGTCGCACTGGACATACTCCACGACTCCGGTCCCGAGGCGATCAGCATCAGGACGATCTCCAGTAAGCTGGGGATCTCCCACATGGCCATCTACACATACTTCAACAATCGCTCCGAGCTCATCCACGCCCTTAACGAACGCCTCCAGGTGTGGCTGCGTGGCAAATACGAGAAGATCATGGAGGAAGCTGAGGCGGGGAATGTAAAGACTGTGCTGGAGAGC
>DATLAV010000037.1:0-3122 GCA_035527235.1 Patescibacteria group bacterium
AGGCTCTCGTAGAACGCAATGGCGCCCTTGTTGTGGGCCATCACGGAGGCTCCGACGTGCCTGAAACCGGTCTCCACGCAGAAGGGCAGTATCCCCTCCCTCCAGAGCGCTGAGCCTACTCCCCTCCCCCTCATCTCGGGCATCACCCATGTCCCGCCCTCGCCGCAGTGCCTCAGCCTCTCGCTGTAACCGTACCTGGGGGCTACCCCAGCGAAGCCCGCGAACTCGCCGTCGACGTAGGCGACGTAGAAGACCTCCCTGGAGCCCATGGACTCCAGATACTCACGCTCGCTCTCCGGAGTGTAGGCGTCGAGGACGGTCCTCCGCTCATCCCTGCAGATGTTGATGAGCCTCGAGATGGGGGCCGCGTCCCTCTCCGGTACCGCCCGCTCTACATTCAACGTCATTCCTAGAACACGGTATAGAAATAAGATAACTTATAGTTAAAAAGAAAAGGAAAAAGGGGTTAGAGGTCGTCCCTCAGCCCCAGGTACCTCGCCGTGTTGGCCCTCGGGTCGATGACGGTCCTTATGCGTCCGCCTACCGTGCTGAGCAGCGGGTTGACGCCCGGCCCGTGGCCAGCGGAGTCGCTCCAGCCATGGATTATCGTCCCGATGGTCATGGACCCCTTGTAGTAGCCCCTGCCGTTCATGCACAGCTGGTCCTGCAGGAGAACGATGTCGCCTAGCCGGAGCTTCTTGAGGCCGTACTTCTCGTTGGTGGCGGGGTCCGTCGTCTGGATGTCGTAGTCGCCCGGCTCAACGTTCTGCGATGAGCCTATCCCGGAGCCCATGAGGAACCCGGGTATCTCAGCCACGACCGGGACCACGAGCTGGTCTCCGTCGATCTCGACGCCCATGTTCTCCAGGAGCCTGGGGCTGCATTTGTTGACCCGGACGTCCTCGAAGCCCTTGATCTTCAGGCCGACGCCGTGGGCCTTCACCTGGACCTTGTCGCCGATGGCCAGCTTCTCGATGGTCTCCTCCGGGAACCAGACCAGGTCGTCCGAGCCCGCGTGCCTTCCCGTGAATACGCCCTTCTCGTTCTTCGCCTCTCCTGATGTGAGCCTCGCCTTGTTGCCTATGCAGGCCAGGAGCGCGAGGGCGCACTCGCTCGGGGAGGGCTTCTCCTGCCCCCTGATGGTGACCCCGGGCTCGACGTGGTCTCCCGACGCCCAGCCGTAGCATAGGTCCCCCACCCTGAGATTGTACTTGATGCCCCCCATACCCAGGGACATCTTGGGGACGCCGTTCCAAGTGGGCCTGTAGCCGCTGCTTCCAGAGGGAACTATCTCGCCCATGACAGCGAGCTTCAGCAGCTTGTCCTTGTTAGTCTCAATCATATTCTCAATCCTCCAGGTCCAGCATCTTCTTCAAGTTCAGGTCCGGATCCACCTTGGGGACGATCTGACCCTCCTTACAGGAGAGCAGAGTGGAGACGCCGATCCCGTGGCCCATGTGGTTGCTGGGGCCCGTGATGACGACGCCCACGGTCACCGCGCCGTGGTAGTAGCCCCTGCCATAGTAGGACAGGGTGTCCTCCAGGAGCACGATGTCCCCGAACCTGAGGTCCTTGCAGAACTCCACGGCGTCGGGGCTCTGGGTCTGGATGTCCCAGTTGCTCGCCTGCGGCGGGGAGCCTCCGGCGCCTTGGCCAACGTAGTCCATGGGGACCACCTTGGTCACGGGCACGTGGAGCTTGCCGTCCTTCTCCTCAATCCCCCAGGACTCCACCAGCTCCGGGCTGCAGCTGACCACGGCCACGCCGGGGTAGTCGAGGAACTTGTGCCCCGCCCCCTTGGCGCGTATCTGGACCTTGTCGCCGATGGTGAGGTCGTCTATGACCTCCTGCTTGAAGTGCATCACCACGTGGTGGCCCCTCCCGGGCAGGTACCCCACCTTCCCGATGACCGTGCCCCACTTCCCTTTGGCCTCTCCGCCGAGGACCTTGACCCTGTTCCCTATGTTGGACAGATTCCTGAAGCCCCCCTTGGCGCTGTCGGTGTCAATCCCATCCGCGGAGACCCCGGGCTCGACGTTGTCGCCGAGCTCCCAGCCGTAGCAGGGGTCGCCCACCTTGACGTTGTAGACGATGCCCCCTCTGCCCAGGCTCATCTGGGACTTGTTGTCCCAGGTGGTGGTGTATGTGGAGGGGATCGCCGTGTGGGTTATCTCACCCTGCAGCGCTATCTCCAGGAGATTATCCTTGTTCGTCTTCACCAATTAAGAAACACCGGAGAGAACGTTCTGCAATCCCTATTTGACTGTTGCCCCCGCCCTCAATGACGTTTATATATGCTGGCTACATTTCATATCGAAGCTCAAGGAAGGTCACAAAGTTGATGAGGGGAAACCAGTACGACGCCGCCATAACCATATTCTCGCCCGAGGGGCGCCTCTACCAGGTTGAGTACGCCCTGGAGCTCGTGAAGCGTGGGGCACCCATCGTGGGCATCCACTCGCCTGAGGGCGTGGTCCTTGCGGCCAACGAGACCCCGGAGAGCAACCTTGAGGACACCAGCACGTTCAGGAAGATATTCCAGATCGACGAGCACGCGGGCGTCGCCATCGCAGGCCTCAGCTCCGACGCACGGGTCCTCATCGACAGGGGCCGGGTCTTCTGCCAGAGCAACAGGCTCCTCTACGACGAGCCCGCCGACATAGAGGGACTCGTGGGCACACTGAGCGACCAGATCCAGGTCTACACCCAGCACGGGGGCATCAGGCCCTTCGGCGTCAGCCTCATCATCGCGGGCGTCGACTCCACCGGCCCCAAGCTCCTCACCACGGACCCCAGCGGCTCCTACAGGGGCTACAGGGCTCGGGCTCTGGGCAGGAACGCCGAGGAGTCCAACAAGTATCTCGAGGAGAACTTCAAGGATGACCTGTCCCTCGACGAGGCCATAAAGCTAGCCATCGGGGCCGTCGAGAAGGGCTCAGGCAAGGAGCTCACGTCGGCGGTCGTCAGGGTCGCGGTCATCCCGACCGAGACAAAGGCCATGAAGAGGCTGACCGACGAGGACGTCGCCAAGTACATGCAGTGATCTCCATCAACCTTTCTATCACATTTGAATGATAGACAGCCTAATCCGGAGAAGGTGATCTAGTCCTTCTCTGCGTACG
>DATLAV010000038.1:0-4758 GCA_035527235.1 Patescibacteria group bacterium
TCAGCCAGCTCAAGCGCCCTCTTGAACGCGGCCTCCTCGTCCAGTATGATCTCGTAGGGCCTGCCGTTCCGCTCCACCTCCGCAGCGATCACGGCGGGCTCGGCGGCGCGCCCCATGACGCTGTGGGTGGTGACTATGAAGCGTTCGGAGATGGCGGCGATGTTCCTGATCATGCCCGGGATGTTCTTGTCGCTGGACATGCTGACCACCGCGACGATTCTTCCCGCGTCCACGTCCCCTTCGAGGGTCCTCCGTACAGCCTCGGTGGCTTCGGCGTCCTTGGCGCAGTCAAGCACCACCGTGGGGCCGGTCCTGACGACCTCGAGTCTCGCTGGCCAGTAGACGCCCTGCAACCCCTCGCGGACCGCCTGCTCAGGTACGTCGACCCCGTATCGGCTGAGCGCCTCCACGGCCGCCACCGCCGTCGCGGCGTTGGTGATCTGGTGCTCGCCGAGGAGCGGGACCTTGAGTCCCTTGTACTCCATGCGGCTCCTCAGGTCGAATGTCATGCCCGACATCTTGGCGCCCACCTTGCGGAACTCCGTGTCGTAGCCGACACGGATCACCTCGGAGCCCAGCTCCTGGGCCTTCTCGCCGAAGAGCTTGAACACCTCGTCGTCGCGGGTCGCCGTGACGAGGGGCCTCCCCTGCTTGATTATCCCGGCCTTTTCTCCGGCGATCTCCGGGAGGGTGTCGCCAAGTATGTTGGTGTGCTCGTAGCCGATGTTCGTTATCACCGAGACGAGGGGGTCCACCACGTTGGTGGCGTCCAGCCTCCCCCCTAGCCCAACCTCAAGCACGGCATAGTCCACGGCCTTCTCCCTGAAGTAGAGGAACGCCATCGCGGTAACGACGTCGAAGAACCTGAGGGGCATGGGCTCGGGGAGCCCCAGCATCTCCTCGAAGAGAGGCCGTATCTCTGTGAGGAGCCTCGCCGCGTCCTCCCTGGGTATCTCCATGTCGTCCACTTTGACCCGCTCGATGAACTCCTCTAGGTGGGGGGACGTGAACAGCCCCACCTTGGCCCCCGTCGCCCCGAGAATGGAGGCTATCATGGCGGAGGTGGAGCCCTTGCCGTTGCTGCCGCCGACGTGGATGGACCTGAAGCTATTCTGGGGGTCGCCTAGCAGCTTGAGTATGTGCCGCGTGGGCACGAGAGTCCGTTTTGGGCCGAACCGTCTCACGTTGTAGAGCCAGTCGAGTGCCTCGTCGTAGTTCACGGTGCTGCCGCTCCTTACATCGACCGCGATAATGGTCCACGGGTAAATAAGCTGAGGGGGTCACTGTTTTTTCTCTAAAGCCGCTCTCACCTTGGACGCAGACCCTGCTGAGCCGAACGCCTTGATGAACACCCTTGCCTCGGCGTAGGCGATGGCCTCGATCGTGGACGTGGTCTCCGGGTCCAGTCCGTGGATACGGTCGTAGAACTCCTTCAACGCATACTTGACGTTCTGACCGAAGACAACACTATCGGGCTTACCCGGGTTCTTGGGCCCGTAGTTCTCCAGCGTCCAGTCATACATCTCCTTGTACAGCTCCGGCTGGCACACCTTGAATGTGTCCAGAACGATGTTCTGCCAGAACGTGCCCACGTTGCCCTTTATGATGTCGCCCCTGGGGAACATTGTGTTGATGAGCTCCCTCGGGGTTCCGGTGATACCATGCTGGGCGATCCTGACGTGCAGACAGTTGTCACGGAGCGCCTTGGCTATGGCCTTGGTCTGAGGGATGTCGATTGACACCTGCTCAACCATTTTTCCGTGCTCGTCGTAGATGTTGCCGTGAGTCGAGCCGTTTGCGATAGCCAGCACCTGTGGGTAGACACCGTTCTCGTTCAACGCCTTCACGAAGGTGACAGCCTCCTCAGGAGACGTCAAAACATGGCCTTGCTCGTTCTTCTTACCGATCTCCCCTACCTCGGCCTCAAGTCCGAAGGGTTTACCGTTCATCCGTGACTCGATGTACTTCGCCAGCTCGGTGGTTACAGCGATGTTCCCCGCCAAGGCGACGCGGAGGTCCTCTGCCTTTACGTCGAATAGGTAGGATGCGTCGATGGCGAATGAAGTGAACCCCGCCTCCACCTGGGCGTCGATGAGCCTCTTAGCGTCGGCTACGTCCTTCTCGTCGCCCTTCTTCAGGGTGATGTGGTCGGCGTGTAGCGCCCAGCAGTCGAACCCCACCTTCTCCGCGGCTGCCTTGATCTGTTCGGCGTAGTCCTCGGGGCACATCCCTGTGTAGCCCCGGCCTACGTCGCACTCGCTCTTGGCGATCTCGAACATCACAGCGGAGTCAAGGTCCTTGGCTGCCCTGAATATGCCCTCGGCGACGCCCGGGGTCACCCGTACGTTTGCCGCCATGATTATCACATCCTGGTCCATCAGGGCCTCGAACATCTCGTTTCCCGGAATCGGTCCGTTCAATTCATTCACCTTTCATCAAGCTCTCTACGAGTCCTATTTCTTTCTTGCCACCTATGTAGACGGGTACACGCTGACTCACAGACTGCGGCTTCAACGTTAACACGCTTTGCTCTCCGTTGCTCGCCGCTCCACCCGCTTGGGTGACGATGTACCCCATGGGGTTTACCTCGAACAGCAGTCTCAGCTTCCCCTGCTCCCGTCCTTGGTACGCGGGGTAAGTGAACACGCCTCCCTTGTGAAGTATCTGGTGTACGTCCGCTACGAAGGAGCCACTGTACCTGAGCTTGTACCCCTCCTCCTCCAGGGTTTCGATGAACTCCCGGTGGGCTGGGAGATAGTCACGACGCAGCGCCCCGGGGGCGTATATCTTGGAGCCGCCAATCATGACGTTCTCCTCCTGAAGGATGAACTCTCCATGGTCATTGAGCACAAACTCGTGTACGCCGTCTCCTAGACAGTAGTTCAGGGTTGTGAGGGGGCCGTACAGCACATACATGGCTCCCACCATCTCACTGCCAGGGCTGAGAACGCTGCCCCTGTAGATGCCTACGATGGTCCCCACAGCTAGGTTCACCCCGATGAGGCTGCTGCCGTCCAAAGGGTCGACGGTAACCCCGATGTCGGTGGAAGACTTGAATGTGAGAACATCCGGCTGCTCCTCTGAGGCGAAGCTTTTTACCAGTCCCGAGGGTCGTAGCTCGGAGATAAATAACTCGTCAGCCCACTTGTCCATGGCCAGCTGCTGTTCCCCATAGACGTTCGAGGAATCCGAGACGCCCTGTCGGGATGCGAACCCCCTGCTTATCTTCTTGGTGACTTCAGATATTCTTATGACCACTTGTCTCAGGTCCTCGTCGTAAGCTTCGAGATGATCACTTAGCTGCATCTTACCCACTTGTGATATAGGTGTGAGACTCTTCTTATTGGCACTTTCTTTTTGATGGGGTATGTAAAGTAATGGAAGTATTTTACGAATATCCGCGAGACTCTGTGTAATGTAACGATGGCGCTAGGATGGGTCTCTGCTCGACCGGGGCTTGATGTCGACGACCGGTGAGCCTTCAAAGGCGTCGAGGCCCTTCACTGTGAGGGCGCATCCTTCGACGGATACAAGCTCGACAAGCGTCAACCCGATAGGGTTGGGCCGCGACGGGCTGTGCGAAGCGAACACGCCGCGGTACGCGGTCTCACCGTGCCTACGCGGG
The DNA here is from genome assembly GCA_035527235.1 of Patescibacteria group bacterium. Lineage (GTDB taxonomy): Archaea > Thermoproteota > Bathyarchaeia > TCS64 > TCS64 > BS750m-G28. The sequence goes on from DATLAV010000038.1 coordinate 3,626, forward strand.
ATCACTTTGAACACGTTACGGTGTTTAGGGGTGTCTCGCTGATGGAACCAATACAGGATATACAGGTGGCTGTGCTCTTCGATGCGCAGAAGCCCCGGACACGCCTTCTCGGTCAACACGATCTTTGACAACTCGCCGTCGACCTCGGTCACCTCGCCTATGAACTCGACCTCTCCCTTGCCCATGGGTACAGTGTCCTTGATAGGATTATTAATACCAGCGGGGCTGTATTCAGTTGAGGTCTATGAGCAAGGTTTCCATAGTCAAGTCACCGGGGAAGCCCAGCGACGAAGAAGTCTATGACATGGTCAAGAAGAGCGTCGACCTGGTCGGCGGCATAGAGTCCATAGTGAAGCCCGGCCAGACGGCTGCGCTTAAGCCCAACGTCGTCACGGGTAGGGTAACGGCGCCCGGCGTCACCACGGACAAGAGGGTGGTGAAGGCCATGATAAGGCTGTGCCAGGAGGCTGGGGCAGGCAAGGTGCTGGTGGTGGAGGGGGCGGGGTACTTCACAGAGACCGCCGAGGCGCTGGAGCTCAGCGGCATAAAGGAGATGGCGGAGGCCATGGGCGCCGAGGTCGTCGACGTGGACAGGAGCGAGCTGGTGGAGCTCAAGGTGCCGAAGCCCCTGATAACAGACAAGATAAGGGTCTCCAAGAGATTCATGGACGCGGATGTCCGCATCAACCTCCCCGTCATGAAGACCCACGACCAGCTCCTGGTCACCCTCGGCGTCAAGAACCTGAAGGGCGTCATGCCGAAGCCCATGAAGCGCCGCTTCCACGCCATCGGCGTCGTTAAAGGCATCATAGACCTCAACAAGACGGTGCCCATCGACCTCACCGTGCTGGACGCCATCGGGGCCATGGAGGGCCTAGGCCCAAGCTTCGGCCCCAAGGTGGAGCTGAACACAGTCGTCGCGAGCAAGGACGTGTGGGCCCTGGACAGGGTCGCCAGCAAGATGATGGGCTTCGAGCCCGAGGAGCTGGACTACCTGGTCGAAGCCGCAGAGCACGGCCTATACGACCCAGCCGAAGAGCCCGAGGTCGTCGGAGAGCCACTGTCCAGCTACACCTACAGGTTCGAGAGACCCCCCACGGACCTAGAGTTCGCCGAAGGCGTCACCGTCATCA
>DATLAV010000039.1:0-5025 GCA_035527235.1 Patescibacteria group bacterium
TCAAGGAGAGCCTTGATCTTCTCGATCTCTCCGTCGGCAAGCTTGCAGTCTATGTACTGCTCGCAAACTCCTCGTAGCAGCGGATCCAATGGGGTCCCTCTCACAGTCTCCTGTCCTTCCGAGGTGGAGTAATCATATTTATAGTGGTTATGTATCGTGGCTCCATCTTAATGAGGGCGGCAGATGATGAATTTCTATAAATGGAGGTGACCCCTATTACTGGGAGGGCCCGAATGATGGAGCTTGGAGATATCCAGCGTAACACGGTCGTGGAGAATCCTGAGATAGAGGAGGCCGTTAGACTCGTCAGGGCAGGCACGTCAAGGCATAGATCCGTCATCATCGTCGGTCGCTGTGTAGTGGACTATGAGGGGAGGGCCAGCTCCCACCTGGAGGGGGGTGAGAGGATCATCATCCTGAAGGCAGATGGCTCTGCCCTCGTTCATCGTCCCAGGGAGTATGCCCCGGTGAACTGGCAGCCCCCGGGCTCGATCTTCAGGACCCGGATTGATGATGGTGTAATGAAGATCCGGGTCTTCAGGAGGAAGGACAATGAGGTCCTCGAGGTCCTCTTCGACCAAGTCCTAATGGTGGCCGTCCTCGACCTCAGTGACTCTGGGGAGTTCTACCTCCACGCCAGCGAGTGGGACATGCAGAGGGCGATTCTCGCTGAGCCATCCATACTTGAGGAGGGGTTCAGGCCTATCTCCTCTGAGAGGCCCGTGGAGTCGGGCTTCATCGACATCCTCGGCGTCGACAGGGACAACGTGCTCACGATCGTCGAGCTGAAGAGGAAACCCGCCACGAAGGAGGACGTACTCCAGCTGAAGAAATACATGGACGTCTTCCTAGCCGAGGACTGCCGCAGGATCAGGGGGATCCTCGTCGCACCGGAACTCGCCCGGGGATCTCAACAGATGCTGGCTTCCCTTGGGCTCGAGTTCGTTCCCCTATCACCGCAGAGATGTTCAGAGGTATTGAAGAGGAAGTCCGAGAGGTCCATAACGGATTTCTTCTCGAAAGGATGAGCTGTCAGGTCCTTGATGATCGCCGTCTGCCGTAGAGCTCGTATGTTTTGACATTGCCCTCGACGGTGAAAATCTCGACCTTCCACCCATATTCCCTCATACGCTCAGCCTCCTTCCTGGCTAAATCGAGCTCCCTGTAAGAGTTCAAGAAGGCATACCTCTCACCTGCGATATCTTTATGTTATCTTCTTGGGCATCCCTTTCCTCCGGTTGAGGGGAGCGCGCGCGCTCTTGGTACAGATGGCTCAAGTTTTAACGCCGTCGGGTGGAATCATAGAGTTATATTATATGATCCTCTAGTTATTCCCATTTTAGGGTGATGGCGATGAGGGTGGAGCCTTTCAAGGTCGAGAAGTGGCTGAACGAGTACGAGCTGGACATCGAGGTAAACATCTCCGAGACGTGCGTGGACCCGTTCACCCTCCGAGAGTTCCTGAGCCTCATGGGCAAGGAGGACTTTTTCGACGAGTTCCAGGACACACCGCTAACCTACGGTTACATACCAGGGTCGCCCAGGCTCCGGCAGGGCATCTCCGACATGTACGAGGGGATGGGGCCCGACAACATCCTGATCACGGGTGGTGCGATAGGGGCTAACTTCCTGGCGTTCTATAGCCTGGTTGAGCCGGGGGACACGGTGATCTCTGTCCATCCCACTTACCAGCAGCTCTACAGCGTCGCAGAGTCCTTTGGGGCCAACGTGAAGCTGCTCCGGATGAGGATGAAGGACGGGTGGCTGCCCGTCATCGACGAGCTGGCGGGACTCGTAGACGATAAGACGAAGCTCATAGTCATCAACAACCCTAACAACCCCACCGGGAGCCTGATAGACTCCGTGACCATCCAGGCGATCTGTGAAATCGCCGAGGAAGCCGGGGCCTACCTTCTGGACGACGAGTCCTACCATGGGCTGTATATCGACCCCGACACCACCTCGGTCCCCCCTGTTGTCGAGTTCAGCGAGTCGGCCATAGCCACGGGCTCCTTCTCCAAGGCGTTCTCCCTTACGGGCCTGCGGCTTGGATGGATCGTGGCTGACCCGGATGTCATAAGCAAATGCGAGGACCATCGAGACTATACGACGATCAGCAACGGCGTCATCGATGATGCCCTAGCAACTCTTGCCGTGGAGAACCTTGCGCCAATCAGGGAGAGGAACCTCGGCATCGTTCGTGAGAATTACAAGATGCTCTCGGACTGGGTGGCTGAGGAGCCATTGATCGACTGGCATCCGCCTCAGGCGGGGACGATTGCGTTTCTCCGCCATGGGCTGGGTATCACATCTGAGGAGCTCTGTGAGCGGCTGATACGAGAGAAGGATGTCCTACTGGTCCCTGGCACCTGCTTCGACCATGAAAAGTTCCTAAGGATCGGCTTCGGGAACAACAGGGAGGTTCTCAAGGAGGGCCTGTCCCGGTTCAAGGAGTTCCTTGACGGATACCGCTGATTTTTTCTACTAAATGAAAGCTGTTTTGGTCTCTGAATAATGTGACAAAAACGGTGTTCTAGACCAGTTTGACTAGTAAAAAAGGGAGCCAGAGGATAATCAGATGATCTCTAGTTTCTTCCCTATGTCCTCGATCGCCTCTATGACCTGGTCCAGCTCCTCCGTCTTCAGCTGGGCGTGCATCTGGACACGGATGCGGGCTAGGTCCTTTGCCACCATCGGGAAGACTATAGGCACGACGAAGATTCCCCTCTCGTAGAGTTCGTCGCTGAGCTTTTTCGCTTTGCTGCTCTCCCCCACGATGATGGGAATTATCGGGGTCTCAGACTTGCCAGTGTTGAAACCCAGGTCCTGGACCGCCTTCTTGAAGTAGTTCGTGTTCCTCCAGAGGTTCCTCACGTGCCGGGGCTCGGTCTCTAGGACGTCAATCGCCGCGATCGTGGCGGCGACGACCGGAGGGGGGTGCGAGGAGCTCAGAAGCCATGTCCTGCTCTTGTTCCAAGCGAACTTCTTCAGATCCTGGGACCCTGAGACATGACCTCCCATGGTCCCGAACGCCTTGCTGAATGTGCCCATCTCGCAGTGGACCTGATTGTGGTCTAGGCCGAAGTGGGAGACGATGCCCCTGCCGTCCTCACCCAGGACGCCCTCGCCGTGGGCGTCGTCCACATAGACCATCGCCCCGTGCTCAGCCGCCTGATTCGCTATGCTGTCTAGGGGCGCTATGTCACCGTCCATGGAGAAGACGCCGTCTGTGATTATGAGGATTCTTCGGTACTCTGGATCGTGCTTCTCGGCCTCGTCCAGGACCTTGGTGAGATCGGGCATGTCGTTGTGCTTATAGATCGCCCTCTCAGCTCGGCTAAGGCGAACCCCGTCTATGATGCTCCCGTGGTTGAGCTCGTCGCTAATTATGAGGTCCTCCTTCCCAACGAGCTGGGGAATCAACCCCGAGTTGACCATGAAGCCGCTGGGGTAGGTGAGGGATGCCTCGGCGTTCTTGAACTTGGCTAGCCGGAATTCCAGCTCAACGTGTAGATCCATGTTCCCTGATATGGGCCTCACTGCCCCGGAACCGACGCCGTGGGTCCTGATGGCCTTCAAGGCAGCCTCCTTGAGCTTGGGGTGAGTTGTGAGTCCCAGATAGTTGTTAGAACATAGGACGACGACCTCCCTGCCGTCTACGACGGACACGGGTTGGCTGGGGCCCTCAAGGGTCTTGAGCCTCCAGTCGAGGGCTTTGTCGACCAGATCTTCGAATTCGATCTTCAGAAATCCTGTGGGATCTCTCATGGTGATACCTGATTCAGATCCTACCCGGTGCTCCTATAACCCTTTCTAGACTCAACATAATATCTTATTTAATCTAATTACACTGCTTTCACCGGTGACTCCATTTGGCTGATGGTGAGATGAACAGGATTCTCGTGACCGGTGCCACGGGGCAGATCGGCTCAGAGCTCGTCCCTGAGCTACGTAAGAGGTTTGGCGGGGAGAACGTCGTCGTGGGCGTACACAGGAGGCCTCCCTCAGGAGAGCTGGCCGAATCCGGCCCATACGAGAGGTTGGATGTCACGATAAAGGATCAGGTAGAGAAGGTAGTTGACAACTACGGGATAGACACGATCTATCACATGGCCGCAATCCTCTCAGCTGCTGGCGAGAACAATCCCTGGCTAGCATGGGACGTGAACATGAATGGCACCTACAACGTCCTTGAGGTTGCGCGGGAACGCAAGCTGTTCCGACTTTTCATCCCGAGCTCGATAGCGGCGTTCGGCCCCGAGACCCCCCGAGATGACACCCCGCAGGAGACGATTCTCAAGCCGAGGACAATGTACGGCCTGACCAAAGTCGCCGGTGAGCTACTCGCCAACTATTATTTCGAGAGGTTCGGGCTCGACATTCGGGGGGTCCGTTACCCTGGCATCATAAGCTACAAGACTCCTCCAGGCGGGGGGACGACGGACTATGCCGTTGAGATATTCTATGAGGCCCTGAAGCATAGGAAGTACAGGTGCTTCCTGAGGGAGGACTCCACGCTCCCCATGATGTACATGCCGGACTGTATCAAGGCAACCCTAGACCTCATGGACGCGGACCTATCCAAGCTCGTTCATCACACGGACTTCAATCTAGCAGCTATCAGCTTCTCACCCAGGGAGCTTGCCTCAGAGATCAAGATGCACATGCCAGATTTCAAGATAACCTATGAGCCTGATAATCGACAGGCTATAGCGGATTCCTGGCCCAAGACGATCGATGACTCGGCAGCCCAAAGGGAGTGGGGATGGGAGCCTGGGTATGACCTTTCGTCCATGACAGAGGACATGTTGAAGAATCTTAAAGTCCGTTATGAAGCCGGAGAACTCTAGTTTTTCCCTTTCCCTATAGATAAATTAATATTCATAAAAAATCTGAATATTAAAAACAGGGTAAATTTGTTGATTGATGAGCGGACTCAGTCCGATGATGCAGTTGAAGAAAGACTTGACGAACTTTTTGATTTATGGCTGAGACCGCTCAGAAGCAGAAATGCCCGTAGAATCT
>DATLAV010000040.1:0-2053 GCA_035527235.1 Patescibacteria group bacterium
TCGGCGGCGGCGCCTCAGGCTTCTTTTCCTCGATCCTCAGCTCCTTCATGATCTGATCGATCTGGGACTGGGTGCTGTTCAGGGTCGTCTCGAACTTTTTCAGTATGTCATCACGTATGGTCTCGAGCTCGTCGAGGGTGACGATGAGCTCGGACTGCTTCAGCTCCTCGGAGAGCCCTCTTAGCTCTACCTCGTATCCCCTGGATAGCCTTACGCGCTCCTCCCTAGTGACCTCGTTATCATCCTCTGCCTCGAAGAGGCGCTTCAGCACCAGGCCAAGGATCTCCCTCTTCAGGGTGAGGGTTCTTATGTTGCTCCTGGCCCTTTCGACGTCGGTGGTCCCAAGACGCTTATCCAGCTTGGGGACCTTGTACTCGCCGCTGGAGGCTGGTCTGATCTTGGGTAGGAAATCGTCCTCCACGTTGATGGTGACCTCCTCCCCGGGCTCTGAGTCGCTGGGGCTGCTGCTCGCCCTGTAGAAGAAGTAGATTGAGATGGCCGTCACGACGATTGCTGCTAGTCCTACGGCGATATCAGTGGTGGAGAACGCCATTTCCCGTTCATTTCTCATTAATCGCCGAGTCTATTTAAGCACTAGCCCGTCCTACCCGTTTTCAGGGGCTAAATTGGCATCGGAAGCTATATTAATGGACGGATGAAGGTGAGACCGAAGAGGGGAGCTGGGACCAACTTGGCTGAGAGGCCGATGGGCGTCGACCCTTTGAATTTGACCCAGGTTGTGCTGGTGGAGGGAGATGAGTGAGGCGTTCTCGTCACGCTCTCAAAGATGTGTTTGGACCTCTCACCTGAAACGAGGTTGGAGAGATTGAAACCTGAGGACGGCATCCTGAAGGTCCTACGAGAGGCATTCTCAAGGATCGAGGGCAGGGAGAAGCTCTCGAAACTCATACCCCAGGTCGGCCTCAACATGGTCTACTCAAGGAGCCGTGTTGAGGACATCAGCGACGTCGCTGGGCTCAGCGGCAGGGTCATCATCAGTATGGGGGCTCCCCGCGTGTGCGGGGAGGTCATCTACGGAGGTTCGGGGCACATAGGGTCAGTCATTGTCGAGCTGTCCAAGCTCGAATCAAAGATGCGTGCCGCCGTGGTCGTGAAGGGAAGGAATTACATCGCGAGGACCCTTGAGGAGATGGGGTTGAGAGTTCACACCCTCCCGGCGGAGGCGACCGAGGGATGCCCCGTCGCAAAATATCTCCGTGAGGGTGGCGGTATCTTTGACGCTTACTTCCACCCCGGCGCTTTCGGTGTCGAGCCCACGATCACCGTGGTGGCGGGGGATCCCGGGGATCTAGTGGAGATAATTGAGGGGCTTGCGGACCATGTCGAAGGTTAGAGGAGTCTTCGACGAGGCGGCGCACGGTTACGACGACTGGTACGGCGCCCCCAAGGGGAGGCAAGTCTACCAGCTGGAGCTGGAGGCTGTGGCGAGATACCTCCCGCCTTCAGGCGTGGGTGTCGAATTCGGTGCTGGAACCGGCGTATTCGCCGAGGGTCTCACGAACCGTCTAAGAGTCGTCCTCTGCGTCGATATCTCAACCTCAATGCTCCGTAACGCCCTGAAGAGGGGACTCCCGTCGATACTCGCCTCTGCCAAGGAGCCCCCCTTTAGGGAGGGAACACTCGGCTTCGGGTACATGATCACTGTCCTTGAGTTTCTGGAGGAGCCGTCTGAGACCCTCCGGAACTGCTCCGAGGTGATTAGGAATGGGGCACCCTTCGTCCTCATCACCATCAACAGGGAGAGCCCATGGGGGGAGATGTACGAGGAGAGTGGAAGGCGTGGCAGCCTCATCTTCAGTAACGCCCGTCTCTACTCATTCGGTGAGGTTACGTCCATGATCGATGAGGCGGACCTTGAGCTCGTGGAGGCCTTCGGCACGTTGACGAAGGGACCCGAAGATCCCGATACGGGGTCAAGCAGGGTTGAGGCTGGACCAGGTCCAGGAATACTGATCTTCCTGATTAGGGATTGACTGTTAAAATCGTAGTTTTTCTGTTTTTTTCAATAATTTTTATATATCTTATTGCTCGT
>DATLAV010000041.1:0-13693 GCA_035527235.1 Patescibacteria group bacterium
ACGGATGTACCCTTCACTATGATACAACCATATTGAGGGGAGAGAGGAATAAATTTAACCTGTGAACCAAGAGCCGTAGACTCAATATCGCGGTGAAATATGACGATTTTAGTTACCTGTTAGTCCCTGAACGCCTCAAAATGGATGTAATGAGTGAATTTTCAAAGTGAAAACATGCGCCGTAAGTGTTTAAAATACTTGAAAATAGTGATATAAAAATCTAGAAGATAAATATTAAAATACTATGACGATAACATAGTAGTAATTATAGGTTTGTAGCAAATAGGAACACAAAAATCCGCATCTAAATGATAAAAAAATGGGAGCTGAGAACCGATGAACAGGAGGAGAACACGACTCGAGATGTACTTCGATGTGCTGATGGCGATAAAGGGCGGTAACAGGATGGGAACCCGCATCATGAATGAAGCCAACATATCCTGGAGAACGCTGAATAGGATATTGACGTCACTGAAATCTCAAGAGATCATAACGGAAGTACAGGAGCTTAACTTGAAGGGCAGGAGAATGAGGAAGCTCTTCGAGTTCACGCCAAAGGGAGAGGGGGTAATGAGGTACCTCAGGGATCATACCCAGCTCCTGACAGACAGCGAGCTCTGGGACTTCTACTAGAACAGAGTTTGTAGAACCCATAACTCAGTTCCTGACCGATCGTTAGAAAAGATCTTCAGTACTTTACTTTCTACGCAATTTAAAAATAAGCGATTGTTAGGTTTGTCAGAAGGCGGCAATATGAGCTCTGACAGGGATGAAAAGGTCGACATCCTAGATCTTCTCATCAATCTACTGAAGGAGCACGAGATCAAGCTCGACGAACTGGCGTACAGGATCGAGACGATTCTAGATGAGAATCCCCCGGAACCGGAGAGCCCCGAGTCGACCACGCGGGAGAGCCCCCCAGGGGAGCTCGTCACCCTTAGAGCCACCATCAGGAGATGGCATGAGTTCAGACAGAGGTGCAGGGGGTCGGACAGCGTCGCCTTCCAGGCACACGAGGGCCAGTTCAAGGTGACAGCCGTGTCCCGGAACGCCCTCTACACATACGAAGAGGAGATACCCTTCCTGGAGGTACTGTACACCGGCGAGGGGGAGGAGAGGAAGCCAAGCTACTTTATCGAGGACCCGAAGCTCCTCACCAAGGCGTTGAGGGGAAGGCTGGACTGCGGCCTGGAGCTCGAGGGCGTGGAGACCGAGGTCGACGTGCCGGACAACGGCATGTACGTCAGGATCAAGTACCCGGTCAACCCCGGGGAGGCGAGGGATTGGATCGCGGAGCAGCTGGGGATCGAACCATCGACAATAATCGAGGGCGAGCTGGACATCCTCTAGGTAGGGATCCGAATTTTTACGTCGACGATCCGGGAATCAGCGGACGGTCAGAGGAGAGGCTAGCTTAGTGCTTATATGTTGAGCAGAGGCTTCTCCTTTAGGTATGCCCTTCACGCCCTATCACATCGGGCCGGCGCTCCTAATCAGCCTGATCCTGTATCCCTACGTGGATATATCGACCTTCGTAATCGCAAGTATCATCGTTGACGTGGAGCCACTGGCGGTGCTCCTCCTCAGCCTCCCCCAGCCCCTCCATGGCCCGTTCCACTCCCTCACAGTCGGCTCCTCGGCTGCACTAGCCCTAGCCGCCGTGATGCACGGCTTCAGGAGGTACACCAAGCCGATCAGGGTGTCGAGGAGGTTCCCCCAGGACCCCTCCTTCCGTGACCTTCTCAGCACCTCGTTAGCGGGCGTGTGGCTCCACGTCATGCTGGACGCGTTCCTATACCCCGAGCTCCAGCTCCTCTACCCGCTGGATTGGAACCCACTGCTCAACCTAGTTCCGTACTCCTTGGTGATCGATTTCTGCACCGCCTCCTTCCCGGCTGCTGCCTTTGTTTTCCTCATCAGGTTGGCGTTGATAAGGGTTCGCGGGAAGCGGGAGCCCCCAGAAGAACTTGAGGCACCTGAGGAAGACGCACGCCCCATCTTCGTGGGGTCCGTAGAGGAAGTCGTCGTACAAACGGGGTATGCCGAAGAGGTAATTCCCCCATTACCAGAGATCACCCAGGAGATAGAGGATGTCTCTATCGAGGCAGAGCCTCCGGATGGAGATGGTAGCTCCATGGATCCGGAGATCTACATAGGCAGCGACAAGATGCCTCGGCAGTGGGGCGTCATTGGGAAGAACGCGGGCTCTCTCGTGGCCGTGGACCTCAACGAGCCCCACATCGTCTTTGTGTGCGGTAAGCAGGGGAGTGGAAAGGGTTACACGATAGGCGTCCTGAGCGAGATGCTACTCTCCAAGTCGATCAAGGGTATCTCCAAGGTCACAAGGCCTGCGACCGTGATCGTCTTCCACAAGCCCAGGGAGGACATGAGGTCGGAGTTCTGGAGCATAATAGAGGAGAACCGCACAGTGGGGGAGGTGGACGCCCTCTGGGAGGGCTACGGAGTCAGGCCCAGGAGGCTTATCACCGAGAGGGACCTCCGGATCTTCGTCGACCCCTACGTCTACGAGAACGAGGGGAGCAAGTTCGAGGGGGACTACGGGTCGAGGGTTTACCCCATAGGCATCAACCCGAAGAGGCTTACCGGGGAGGACTGGCCCTACGTCCTCTCCATCGGCAGGAAGGGGGGCTCCCTCTACGTGAAGAAGATCTTCCAGATCATCAAGAGGCAGCACTACAACAGCGACTTCGGCCTCGACTCCATCAAGGCGGAGATCGACGCCTCGGACCTCAACCCGACGCAGAAGGGCTTCGCCCACATGCGGATGGAGACCCTGAGGGACTACCTGGAGGCGGGGGACTTCGTCGACGACCTGAAGACGGGGGGCGTCAACCTCTTCGACCTCCGGAAGATCATGATGGAGCCCGATGACGTCTTCAGTGTCATGATGCTCGTCATCAGCGCCATACTGAACAGCGAGGCCTACGAGAGGGAGCAGTTCGTCTTCGTCATCAACGAGGCCCACGACTACCTGCGGAAGGGGCTCTCAAAGGACTTCACAGACTACATCAACTACCTCATCAGGAAGAAGAGGCACGCAGGCACCTGGCTGATGCTGGACACTCACTTCCCGGAGGATGTCGACCCCAAGGTCATCATGGGCTCCGACATCAAGGTCTTCCACAAGTCTGACATCCTCAGCTCCAGCATCCTGAAGAGGATCGTGGACGGAACCGAGGTCCTGCCCCACAGGCTGGAGACTGGGCAGGCCATAATCCGCTCAGACAAGTCGATCTCTGGCCCGGACAGGCTGCTTCTCGTCGACGTGAGGCCAAGGCTTACACAGCACGGCGCGCCCACGAAAACGGCGATCTAGAAAAAAATTGCCCTTTCCAAGGGAATGGTGAGGGGAGGCTCCCCTTACTTCCTTCTTAGGATAGCGATCTGCCCGGCGTGATACAGGTCGTGCTGGACGAGGCCGTGGAGGATCACGTAGAACGTGAAGGGCGCTCCCTTGACCTTCTTGTCGAACCTCGCCCCGTCGAATCCCTTGAGCGCCTCGATCAATTCACCATGGACGCGTCGGAGCATCGCCTTAGCCTCTCTCCAGGCCTCCTCGTCAGCTGACTCCACGGGGGGCCAGTTCTGCTCCGGCTCAAGTATGCGGAACGTCTCGCCTCTAAGGGCCTTGGTAACCTCCCCTTTCCAAGCGGCGATGTGCAATGTCAGCTCCCAGATCGTGTGGCGACTCTTCAGGGGTCGGTCGTAGGCCTCATCGGCGCTCGTCTCGGATAGGAGCTTCATGAGCGGGGGACCGTGCCACGCATCTCCGTCGAAAGCTCTTTGAAACTGATCGAAGATCCGATCCAGTTCGGATATCATCATCTCCTCAATTAATCATTGATGTGAACGGCTAAAAACGATTCTGACGCCACCCACTATAATGGAGGTGCGGTCCGGATGAGAGAGAATGGTGCTCCCGCCGGGATTTGAACCCGGGATCACAGACTCGAGAGGCCCGTATCCTTGACCGGACTAGACGACAGGAGCACGGATGCTATAGACTCTTCCCCACAGCCCAGATTTAAATCTTAACCATCAGGAAATCCCCAAAAAACTGCAGAGAGGGGTGAAGACGCTTGGGGCCTCACCCCATGGGGTCCCTGAAGGTCTTTCTCAGCTCAGAGAGGTTCTCCAGGCTGTTCCAGACGACCCCCCTCCGGTAGGGGCTGGTGAGAGTCCTCGACACCTGACGGAGCACGAACCCGGGTCTGTAAGCGAAGTCGTTGACCCCTTTCTTGATCATCCCCCGGATCTCCTCGAAGGGGACGGCAGTCGGGCATATTCTAGAGACGCCGACTCCCGTCTCCCAGTAGTCCTCGACGTCCACTATGCCCTTTGACACGAGCTCGTCCCAGATCTCCATACCTGGGTGGACACCCAGGACGTTGAACTGGGGTATGTCGATGTCCAGTCTCTTGGCGAACTCCAAGGTGTTCGCTATCTCCTCCCTCGTCTCATCGGGGGCGCCCACGATGAATGTTCCCATGATGACGTCTATTCCGGCGCTCCTCGCGGAGTCCACGGCCTTCACGGACTGCTCGGGGGAGACCCTCTTGTCGTAGTAGTCGAGGACCCTCTGGTTGGCGCTCTCTATCCCGAGATAGAGGATTCTGCAGCCCGCCTTGGCGATCTCTTGCATCATCTCCTGGGAGCTGCTGTCGACGCGCCCTTCACAGATCCAGTCGAACTCAAGGCCCTCCTTCCTCATGCGCCTGCAGATCTCGGTCGCCCTCTTGGGGTCCAAGGTGAAGCAGTCGTCGATGAAGATGAACTGCTCGAAACCCTCCGAGGCGAGGTAATGAAGCTCCTCCAACGTGTTGTCCACGGACCTAGCCCGCCACCTGCCCCTGCCTATGTTGTGACAGCAGCAGAAACGGCAGTTGAACACGCAACCCCGGGAGGAGACGACGCTCGTAAACTTCTTCACCGCTACGTTGGCCCCGCCTATCTCCGAGTGGTACTCGTCGTCGAGGAGACCGCGGTCGGGGAAGGGCAGGGAGTCCAGGTCCTCGATGAGGGGCCGATCTGGCGTTGACACGATGGATTCGCCCCTCCTGTAAGTGATACCTATTACGCCATCCAGGGGGGCGCCAGACATCAAGGCATCTGTGAGCTCGACGATGGTCTCCTCCCCCTCACCTCGAACGGCGATGTCCACTGAGGGATACTTCCTGAGGACCCTCTCTGCGTTGAATGTGGCGTGCAGCCCACCGAAGATGATCGGGAGATCGGGGTCTCGGCGCTTCACCTCGATGCTGGTGAGAGACGCGGTCTTGCCGGACATCGAGAGCCCTGAGAAGCCCAGGACGTCCGGGCGCTCCCTCACAACCCAGTCGGCGGTCTCCTGGATGGAGTAGCCCTTGGCAGGTTGATCGAGGATGGAGGTCTCCACCCCCGCTTCTTCCAGGACGGTAGCTACGTAGAGGAGGCCCAGAGGGGGCCACGATGCCTCCCCCTTCACCCGGTCCTTCAGCTCCGCGTTGGGACTCGGGTTAACGAGTGTTACCTTCATCAAATATACAGAGGAGAAAAGGAGTCAACCTATATTTATAGTATTTATTAAGCTGAGCTTTCAGCAAAGATATGCCTTATACGTCAATGGGCCTCCTCAGAAAGACTACAAAAAAACGATGGCTGAGAATTAATAAAGAGATTAAAAATAAGTTGGAGAGGTTTACTCCTCGTCCATGTCGGGCATGCCGCCCGGTCCACCGCCCGCTGGCATGGATGGCGCAATCGCGGCGACCACGTCGTCGATTCTCAGGATCATGGCGGACACCTCGACCGCCGACTTGATGGCCTGAAGCTTCACCGACATCGGCTCAATGACGCCCTGCTCAAGCATGTCGATGACGCCCTCCTTGAAGACGTTCACACCGACGCTGAAGCCGTCCTTTTTCTCGTGGGCAGCCTTGAGAGCGACCATGGTATCGAGGACATCCAGCCCCGCGTTGTCAGCCAGGGTCCTGGGCACGACCTCGAGGGCGTCAGCGAACGCCTCGATGGCTAGCTGCTCCCGGCCCCCTACATTTCGGGCGTAAGCCCGGACGGACTTGGAGACCTCGGTCTCGATGGCGCCACCGCCGGGTACCATCTTCGCGAGAACAATGACGTCGTTAATCACGAAGAGGGCGTCGTTGAGGGCCCTCTCGGCCTCGTCGATCATCCTCTCGAGCCCTGCCCGGATGAAGATGGCAACCGCCTTCGGGTCCTTGCAGCCCTCCACGAAGATCATCTTGTCGTCGCTTATCTTCCTCTCCTCGACGACCTTGCATGAGCCCAGATCGGCATCGCTGAAGTCAGTGAGATTGGATGAAATCTTGGCTCCCGTCGCCTTGGACAGCTTCTCCATGTCGGACTTTTTCACCCGCCTGGCGCACAGGACACCAGCCTTGGCCAGATAGTGCTGGGCGACGTCGTCGATGCCCTTCTGGGCGAACAGGACGTTCGCGCCAGATACCGTCACCCGATCGACCATCTTCTTGAGCATGTCGGCCTCCTGATCTAGGAATCCTTTAATGGCGTCCGGGCTTCGGATCCTGATCTCGGCGTCGAATTCGGTCTTCTCCACCTCGATGGGTGCGTCGATGAGGGCGATCTTTGCGTCCTCGATGCGCTTAGGCATGCCAGCGTGGACGACCTCCTTGTCGATGATGAGGCCCCGGATAAGCTCCGTCTCCTCGAGGCTCTTGCCCTCCTTCTTCACGATCTGGACGTTCTCCACGTCCGCGATGGTCTTCCCGTCCCGCTCCTCAGTGACCTGCTTGATAGCGTCGATGACGATGCCGGAGAGGTGATCCCGAGCGCTGGAGATGGTCTTGCTCCTCATAGAGGTGTTGGCAAGCTTCATCAGCGTCTCCCTATCATCGAGATCGACGTCGATGGCCAGCTTCTCGAGGGTCTCCACAGCCTTCTCCAGAGCCTTCTGGTAGCCCGAGATGATGATCGACGGGTGGATGTTGTCGTCGATTAGCCCCTCGGCCTTCTTCAGCAGCTCCCCGGCGAAGATGACCGCTGTGGTCGTTCCGTCGCCGACCTCGTCGTCCTGGGTCTTGGCGACCTCGATCATCATCTTGGCCGCCGGATGTTGTACATCGATCTCTTCGAGTATGGTGGCGCCATCGTTGGTGATGGTGATGTCTCCAAGGCTGTCGATGAGCATCTTATCCATACCCCTCGGCCCCAGAGTCGTCTTCAGGACCTCTGCGATTATCTGGGCCGCCATCATGTTCGCCCTTCGGGCGTCGCGACCACGGCTCTGCGTCGAGCCCTCCTTCAAAATCAATACAGGTTGTCTAGTCATGTAAGCCATAATTTTGCCTCCACACCTAATTTTTAACTACAGAACTCACCTAGAGTCGAAATATAAAGGTTTTCCAGCAGGAAAATTCGGCTATATAAAAAAGGTATAGGAGAGCGTGATGAGGCTCCTGGCGTTTTTACGGATCACTCGATCCACTTCGAGCCCTCGAAGTCGGCCACCGCAAAGGCTTCCCACGGGGGATCGATGGGGCCGGAGACCCGGCAGGCGTAGAGCAGGCCGTCTACGGGGGCTTTCAGCTGCTCCTCCTCCTCGAGTGTATACGGGTTGTACACCGTGCCGAGGGCCTCCCCATTCTCGACTTCCCTCGTCGGGCGTCCGACGCCGACGTCCTCCGGTAGCATGTTCTAGACCAGGTATCCGCCGACGGTGGCCCTCACGTGGGGTGCCTTCCTGAAGTAGAACTGTTTCTCGGGGAGCTTGATCTCAACGTCCACAATCCCGAGGTATGACATGACATTCCTGGTGCCCTACGCCCCCATCTTCTCGCAGACGGCATCAAACCTCTCGGAGTGCCCTCCCCCGCCCATCTCAGGCGTGATACCGGGGATACCCAGCTTCTCCGCGTAGCCTGTGCTCCCGGAGAGGCTGCCACTCCTTACGCTTCCACCGCTGACGGGGTCGTGCAATATCCCCAGTCCGAAGATGCGGGCCATCTCTGATGACTCCTTCTCCGTGTTGTACAGCATCTTCTTGAGGGCCATGCCACGCCGTTGACCGTGGTAGTCGAGAAGGCAGCTGCACCTCTGGATGACCTAGTCAGAAAGGACCGATGCGATCTTCATCGTAAGGGAGACGCCCGTCGTCTCCATGCTGCCGAAAAGAGGTGACAGCCTCTTCCCAGGGAAGACCCTGTTCAGGTTCGCGAAGTCCACGGTCTCTTCAGGGGGATCGGGGGAGTTCCTGGATAGGTGGGAGAACGGAGGGAGTTGGCAACGGGCACGGCCAGGATGGTGCCGTTAACCTCGTCCGCACTCGTCTCGTTCACTATCCTCCTGATGATCCTGTTCTGGTAGTACTCCGTCCCGTGCACGGAGGCGAGGAGGCCGAGGACGGGCCCGTCACTTACTCCTCTTATCACGTGGAGGGGTATGTAGAGCTCGCTGCTGTCGAGCATCTTAGCTACCTTTAACCGGAGAAAACTTTTTGACCCCGGTTCAAAATCCTGGGCATTGATGGAGAGGGACAACTTATTTAAATTCTCAAAATTTGAAGTTTTATATAAAGATTCTCAGGAAGTGAGTCAACACTGACTAGTTCTCATCTAGATGTGTTCTCAAAGCAGCATCATACGTGAGACAGACCACCTGATAACAAGACATTGGCGCTTATGGAGGAGTATAAGGAGAAAGTGGGTTGGATTTATCCCCGTAGATACATTGAGAACAATTTGACGAACTTTCCCGGCGCTCGGGCAACGACCTTTGTCAGCGTGCGTTTCACCGACATCCCGTTCGCAAGGTTGATGATATCATCCTTGGTGACCACCTTGGCCAGTATGTTAAGGTCCTCGTCGCTGAGCATGTCGAGGATCTCGATAACCTTCCGGCTCTCCCTGATGCACCTCCCCCAGCCTTTATCAAACTTCTTAGCGTACTCGGAGAGTCTATGGGCGGAAACGTCCCCATCTAATGCAGCCTTCGCGGCGACCTCGCCCGCCATCTTGCCCGACACCACGCCGGAGTGGACCCCTGCTCCGGTCATCGGTATGAGGTGCCCAGCAGCATCACCGACGAGCATTAAACCGTCATCACAGTACTTCTCAAGGGACCCGGAGACGGGGCAGACGCCCCCGTTGACAGCTAAAATCTCGGCCTCCTTGAACCTTGGATCGGAGGCCACCCAACGCTTCAGATACTCAATGGGAGGGCCGATGTTCATATTCCGTACGCCGAGGCCGACGTTTGCGACCTCGTTCGACTTGGGGAACATCCACGCGTAGCCCCCGGGGGAGATCTTCTTCCCGAGAAGAAACTCGTTGACCTCCGGCGTATCAAGGTTGAGCCCTCCCAGCTTGTACTGGGCGCATGGGATGACGTCTTGGAAATACTGTCTGAGCCCTGCAGTTCTCCTGATTATCGAGGCGTGTCCATCGGCACCTATGACTACCTTCGCCCTGATCTCAAGGCTGTTGCCTTTTCTGGTCGCTTTGACCCCCGAAATCACACCGTTCTCCCTGATGACCGTATTGGCACGGGTCTCGGTCATCAGCTTAGCACCGGCGTCCACAGCGTTCTCGGCTAGGGTCCTGTCGAAGACGTCCCTGTTGAGCGTGTACCCCTTCCAGTCGGAGCTGGTGAGGTCCACGTAGCTCATGTTGGGAGCGAAGACTCTGGCCTTTGTAATCTCCTGGCAGACGATGGGCGGTCTGGCCTCGACGCCAGCCTCTATAAGCCCCTCGTTGCTGAGACCCTCAGCACAGTAGACGGGCAGCCCTATCTCAGCGTGCTCCTCTAATAGAAAAACGTGGGCTCCGTTCTCGGCGGCCACCTTTGCAGCCATGCTTCCCGCCGGGCCCGCGCCGACGACTACAACGTCGCAGTTGAGAAGCTGCATACTACTTCAACATTTAGTCGCCGTCGGTGGAATATATTATCCTATCGCTCAAGGACCTTCTGAGCAGCGATTTCGATGTCCCTGGCCTTCACCGTCTTTCGACCGGCATGCCTTGCGTAGTCGATAGCCTCCTTCGCGACCTTGACGCCGATCTCCTCGAGGGCTCTTCCCAGGGCCGTAGCACTCTCCTCGCTGACCCTCGTGGCGCCCGCACGCTTTATCAGCTTATGCATGGGCGCGACCTTAATCTCGTTCGTCATGCTATACCCTTCTATTTTCACTCTTATCGTCAAAATATTTAATCCTTGTGCCTTTTTCACCCAAGTAATTCTCCTTATCGCCTCTTTCGTTAAGGCGTTACTTCAAGGGGTGGTACAGGGAAGAAGCGACCGTATAATAAAAGAGGAGACACTATACAACGAGTCCCTTCCCGTTAATGTGAAAACAGGAGGATATGAGACCCTCGTAAGGTATGATATCGGATTATGTCAATTCGACGCCGTTTCTAATTTCATCTGTGAGCTCTAGGGTAACGTTTAAAACAAGGAGAGGCTTCCATATCTGCGCTGAAGCCAACATGGGAAAGGTAAGGACGGAGATGGTGAAGCGGATCTCCCTGGAACTCGTCAACAGGTACCCCAAGAGCTTCACCATCGAATTCGAGCAGAACAAGCAGTTCCTGAAGGAGATCAACCTCGACGTCTCCAAGAAGCTCAGGAACAAGATTGCTGGCTACGTAACCAGGATAAACAGGGTGGATCAGGCTATCGATGAACTGGAGAAGCAACCTCAAGTTGAGGAGATACCCGAGTAGAGAAACCAGATAATTTCTCTGATCCTTCCAGCCGTTTTACGTATCGTATCTCTGGTGGAGACAGTGATAATCTTGACAGTGGAGACCCGATCTCTAAGGGTGCGATTTCTTCATGTAATATCTGATCGTTCCCGGGTCGAACCCAAGCTCCTCCAGCTTCTGGACGACCCCCGCTTCTGAGAGCCCACTTTTCATGAGCATGTTAGTGATCGAGATTACACTCTCAACCTTCTCCCATGGGTAGACGACCCACCTATCCGTCTCGGATGCAGCGTACTCAGGTCGGAGTCTGGACCATGGCTTGATGTGGAGGGTGGCTATCCGCACCTCACTGGCACCATGGCTCAATACGTGCTCATTAGCCGCCTCCAACGAGGTCCCAGAGTCCGACACGTCGTCCACAAGGAGCACCCTCTTCCCCGGGACATCCGAGTTGAGGGGGAAGACTATGCGTGGAGCATTGCTCACGGCGTTGATGTCGGTGTAGTACTCGACCTGGAGGCTGGCCAGCTTCCTCATGTCGAGATAGTCGCAGAGCATCCTCGCGGGGCAGAAGCCCCCACGGCTGACGGCGGTTATCAGATCCGGATGGTATCCGCTTTCATTTATCAGGTCTGCCAGCGTCTCGACGAGGGACTGCACGTCATTCCAGGAGAGGTGCAGCAGCTTCAACTCAGATTCCTTGCCCATCGTTTGCCTCCTTTGCATTGTTGATATTGTTCCATATTTATGAGTGCATAGATTAAATAGACTTCCAAGAGAGTCTTACAGGAAGTTCAAAGGTTAAGGGACATGAGGAAACGCGCGCTCTTCGTCGGAAGGTTTCAGCCGTTCCACTATGGCCACCTGCACGCAATCAAAACCATCTTGCAGGATGTGGACGAGCTCATCATCGTGCTCGGAAGCGCTCAGATGAGCCACGAGCTGGACAACCCGTTCACCGCGGGGGAGCGTATAGAGATGATCAAGGATGCGCTGGATGAGGCAAGCGTAGACAAGGACAGGTACATGCTCATCCCGATCCCCGACGCCCCTGCACACAGGGTCTGGGTGTCACAGGTCGAGTCCCAGACGCCGAAGTTCGATCTCGTCTACTCGAACCAGTCGCTAACTAGACGCCTCCTCATCGAGGCTGGATACGAGGTGCATGGGATCAAGCTCCACGAGAGGAAGAGATACGAGGCTACCGAGATCAGGCACAGGATCCTTTCAGGGGAGGACTGGAGGGATCTGGTACCAAAGGGAGTATACGAGTACATCAAGAGCATCGACGGCGAGGGGAGGATAAGAGACCTGGCACAGAGCGACACGGTCAACGAACATGACCAGGACTGAGGGCACAAGATGGATGGATACTCAGAACTGAAGGTCGATGCACGACTGCAAACGAAGTTCCCTGGCCTGAAGGCAGTGCTCATCGATCTCGAAGGCGTCAGCGTGAAGAGGGAGGTGGAAGAGCTCGAGGCCTTCAAGGGAGAGGTCGTCGAGAGGGCTTTGGGGGCCTGGACTCTCGACCAGCTGAGGGAGGAGCCAACCTTCCGGGCGTACAGGGACTTCTTCTGGAGGGTGGGGGTCGACCCCACGAAGACGAGGCCTTCATCGGAGGCCCTGATTCGGAGGACGCTGAGGGGGAGCCCTCTGCCGAAGATCAACAGCCTTGTCGACACCTACAACCTGGCCTCCATCGACTCGGCGATCCCCATCGCCGCCTTCGACGTGGATAAGCTGTCGGGAGAAATGCTGATGAGGGAGGCCGTCAAGGGCGAGAAGTTCATGGGCATCGGGATGAAGAAGCAGGCCGTGCTCAACGGGGGGGAGCCCGTGGTCACCGACGACGAGAGGCTCGTGGCGATCTATCCGTACAGGGACGCGGACTTCAGCAAGGTGGCATTGGAGACAGGGAAAGTATCTCTGATGATATGCGGTGTACCAAACATAGGGGCCGAACGTCTGGAGGAGACGGGCGCCCTCTGCGTGGAGTACGTCACCCGGTTCTGCGGCGGCATCAGGGCCTGAGGGGTGAGGGCCCTTCATCGATGTCGACGGCTCCATGCTGGAGGGAGGCGGCCAGATTCTGCGCATGGCCACCTCCTTCAGCGCACTTCTCGGTGAGCCCGTCAGAGTGAGGAAGATCAGGGCGGGGAGGAGCCGACCCGGCCTTCAGCCCCAGCATCTGATGACGCTGAGGGCTGCCTCCGAGATGTGCGACGCCGAGACGGAGGGGGTGAGAGCTGGTTCACAAGAGATCGTTTTCAGGCCAGGCAACCTGAGGGGGGGATCCTACAAGTTCGACATCGGAACGGCGGGAAGCATCAGCCTCCTGCTCCAGTGCGTTACTCCCATAGCCGCTTTCGCGGGCGTTCCTGTCAGGTTGAGGGTCAAGGGAGGCACAGCGGTGAGGTGGTCCCCGCCCATCATGTTCCTTGACAGGGTGACCTGGGGGGCCCTGAGATTGATGGGTTTCACAGCTGAGCTGGAAGTGCTGAGGGAGGGGTTCTACCCCAGGGGCGGCGGGATCGTCGACGTAAAATTCAAGTCCACATCAAGCCTCCGAGCCCTGATCGCTGAGACTCCGGACGAGGTCACGGTAGAGGGAGTCTCGGTCTGTGGGAGGCTCCCCCGCCACGTTGCCGAACGGCAGGCTTCGTCAGCTAGGGGACTCCTAAAGGAGTTGGGTTATGAGGCGTCGATCTCGACCTTGGAGAGGCGTGGTGATGAGGCGCCTCTCTCCCCGGGAAGCTTCATATGTCTCTGGGTCGCCTCGGGGGTGAGGGCGTTCATCGGTTCGAGTGCCCTCGGTGAGTGGGGGAAGCCGGCGGAGCGTGTGGGCGAGGAGGCCGCTTCAGCACTTCTAGGGGAGATCTCTTCCAGATGCGCCGTGGATCGCTATACGGCGGATAACTTGATTCTCTGGTGCAGCCTCGCTCATGGGACCTCCTCGTTTACCACGAGTAAATTTACTGCGCACACGAGGACAG